>JBELAB010000254.1:0-4908 GCA_049509275.1 Syntrophobacteraceae bacterium
ACATCCGGTCGCCTGTTCCTTGTATGATAGACCATAAGGTCTCAGTGTAATTCGGATTATTTTTGAGCCCGTTTGGTCTTATATGTTCTTGCGCTTGGGCCTGAACCGGTTTACAATTTAGTTTGGGATCGGAAACTGCAAGGGCCCGATCTCCGGAATTACGCTGATGAGGAATTAACCGATGTATTATCTTGATAGAGATATTGTTCATACTCTTTTCGATCTGACGCCTGCTGAGGTTGGAGATGCTTTTTCGGAGAGCAAAGTGAATCCCGACGAACTATTCGAGAGATTTCCAGAGCTTCTTTTTTCGAACTTCAGGAACCAGATGCTCCTGGGCAAAGTTCCGGCCGAGACGGTGCAGCGAGTTCTCGAACCGCTCGCCTCCAATTTCTACGAACTTATGCTCCAGCTCCCGGCATACCTGGAGACCGACTTTGAGAATATTTTAAGGATCTATTCGGATGTTGCCGAGCGCTTCGGAGTGTGGATCAAACCGCCTATAGCAGAGTCTTTGCAGCGGTTCGCCCAATACCGGCTCAGACTTCGTTCCCATGATGCTCCGAAAAACCCGGATTTCGATATTGCGGCGGAACCTCAGCAGAAACTGGAAGGCCCCAAAATGTCATTCGTGACAGAGGGGCAGGGATTTTTCACAACCGATAAGGGCAGCCCTGTTTACCTCGAATCTTTTTACTCCGAAAGGGACGATTGCGCTTCATTTGAGTATAAACCACCCAAATTTGAAATAGAAATTCACATCTGCGGAATTCACGCCGCAACTCTCAGCCCGCGCACACCCAAGCAGAAGGTCCCGGTCGATAACCTTTGTGAAATTCTCATGAAATGCGTCCGGGGGGTGGACATCAAAGTCATCGAACAAGCCGTGAATTGAGATTGGCAGGCTGCATTAAATCCTCGAAAGAATGCAAAAAGATCACTCGATTTATTACCGGCTGGCCTCAGTTTTTGGGCTCGGCAAAGCGCCGGTGGCTCCCGGCACAGTGGCGACGCTGATTGCCGGAATTCCCTGCTTTCTCGCTACCGGGTGCTTACCCTGGCAAATTCAGTTGATTTTTGCCGGCGCGGTATTCTGGATCGGATGGGTTGTTTCCGGGAAGACGGAACGCGAACTGGGCAGGACGGACCCTCAAGAAGTCGTAATCGACGAACTATGCGGGTATCTGGTGGCCATGACAGGCCACGCGGTAAGCTTTCCGTCAATTCTGACCGGTTTTTTACTTTTCCGCCTCTTTGATATCTGGAAGCCGTGGCCGATCCGCTTGGTTGAGACCAAGCTGACCGGCGGGGCCGCGATAATGATCGACGATGTCCTGGCGGGAATTTGCGCAAATGTTCTGGGGCTTATTGTTTTGAAGCTTGTGAGTTAATGAAATTACTCTTTGACCTGACCGGCGGTGTTTAAAAAACGAGCGAGTTAAGGTACAAATAGTATAAGTTTTGTTTGCTCGAGGAAAAACGGATGGACCAAAAAGTTATAGACTTCTGGCGGCGGCACTCGGTCAATTTCGTTTCAATGGCGTTTGAGACCGGCAGGCGCGAAAGGATTCAGCATCCCGACGGATATGGAAAGTGCAGCCGAGAGTGCGGCGATACCCTGGAAATATACCTGATGTCGCGCAACGGCCGGATAGGTTCGGCATCTTTTTACACCGAAGGCTGCGTATACACGATCGCCTGCGCCAATGCCTTAGTCCGCATGATCGACGGCAAACCAATCGAGCAAGCCTGGGCCATTTCACCCCGGCAAATTGCCGACTTCCTCGAGACCTTGCCAAAGGCGGAAATACATTGCGCTGAGCTGGCCGTCCAGACGCTGCACGCCGCTCTTCTCGACCTCAGGGAAACCGAGCGTCAGCCCTGGACCAAATTTTACAGAAAAATATAGGAACTTATAGACAAGAATGCTCATTGCATCCCGTACCGAATGCATGGAGTTGCTCGGGCAATTCGATATGCCTCAACATATACGCAGGCACAGCCTTCTCGTTGCCGAAGTGGCGCTCCTTCTTGCAGTCCGGTTGAACCAAAACAGCTCCAGATTCGATCTGCGGCTCGTAGAAGCAGCGGCCCTTTTGCACGATATAGGAAAAGTGTCCAGCCTCGAGACGGGTGAGAACCATGCTGCCCTTGGAGCTCAAATGATCGATGGGATCGTTGCGCCGGCCATTGCCCGTATTGTAGCGGAACACATATCTCTCGACTCTTCGCAAGTTGCCGGTCCCGTTACGGAATCGCTGATCGTCAACTACTCCGACAAAAGAGTGAGGCACGATCAGGTCGTCTTGATCGAGGAACGCTATCTCGACCTGATCGAGCGCTATGCAAAAGCGCCCTCGCATGTTCTATTCCTGCGTCATAAACTCGACCTCTGCTCTGCGCTCGAACGGACAATCTTTTCTCACCTGACCATAACGCCTGACGGCTCGGAAATTATGGGGATCACAATTGACCACATCAAAGGAGCGTGACCCGACACCATGGAAACGAAAAAGCTGACACTGGCCTTGCTGGCGGGAGGGAAATCGGCTGAACGCGAGGTTTCCCTGGAGAGCGGTGAACAAGTTTTTCGCGCGCTCGATAAATCGCGCTACGAGGTTGTGAGGTACGATCCCGCAACCGACCTGCCGTTGCTGGCACGTGATGCCAAAGC
The DNA here is from genome assembly GCA_049509275.1 of Syntrophobacteraceae bacterium. Lineage (GTDB taxonomy): Bacteria > Desulfobacterota > Syntrophobacteria > Syntrophobacterales > Syntrophobacteraceae > SbD1. Next base: position 2,675 of record JBELAB010000254.1, read on the forward strand.
GATAGACGTTGCTCTCATTATCCTCCACGGGCGAATGGGCGAAGACGGCACCATCCAGGGATTGCTCGATTCTTTGGAAATACCCTATCAGGGCAGTGGCGTGCTCGGGAGCGCCATTGCCATGAATAAGGTCCTGAGCAAGCAGCTTTATGTTCAGGCAGGACTGCCCACGCCCCCCTACATGGTGGCGGAAAGGTCAAACGCGCCTAAAGCCTCGGCCGTTATCGACAAACTGGGGCTGCCGGTTGTCATCAAGCCGGAACACGAGGGGTCCAGCATAGGTTTGACAATCGTAAGAGAGCAAAAAGACCTCCGGAGCGCATTCGAAAAAGCATGGAACTTCGACAGACGTTGTGTGGTTGAAAAATACATAAGCGGAATTGAACTCACCGCCGGAATTTTGGGAAACGAAGACCTGATGGCCCTCCCTCTGATTGAAATCTGTCCGGATGAGAGGTACGAATTCTTCGATTACGAGGCCAAATACACGCCCGGGGCCACAAACGAGATTTGTCCGGCCCGGATTACCCCGGAGCTGACTGAAAAAGCGCAGCAGTACGCCAAGCGCGCCCACAACGCACTGCACTGCCGAGGCTACAGCCGGACCGACATGATTCTTTCCGGGGACGATCTCTATATACTCGAGACAAACACCATTCCTGGAATGACCGCCACAAGCCTTTTCCCGCAGGCAGCAGCAAAAGCGGGCATAGAATTTCCCCAGCTTTTGGACAGGTTAATCGGGCTTGCGATGGAGAAAGATTAAGGGCTTGTCCGTAAATAAAACCTTTGCGCTTGCATCCGGCTTTTGGCCTGCTTTGGCCGCTCCTCAATCGCAAAATCCTCGACGTAGCCCAGCTACGCCTGCGGTTTTGCTCAATCTTCGCGACCAAATCAGTCTCAAAATCCGGCGCAATCCCTAAGAGGCAAAACAGCGGGCGAAACTGGACAGTGTTGTATATCGTCCATATTCTGACAGTACCTTCCAGGGCTGGCGTTGGTTTGCGCCCTGTAAAAAACCTCGAGAACTGGACAAAATGACGAACCGTGATAATATGGTCATATTATGAGCACAGAAACCGAACAAACCGAGGATTTTGTGAGCCTCTACCGCCGCGCCTTCAAGGAATACGGGGCATCCGCATTGTGGAGCAGCCGCCCCGCACCTGATCCGACATGTGAGGATGCTTTGGCCATCACCCGGAGCTTGCGCGTCGAGGGCGATCTGAACGCCCGGCGTTTGGCCGAGCAGATCGAGAAAGCCTGCCGTGCCGCTGTCTAAACTTCAATCGGAAATCCTGCGCCTGCTCGCGACACACCGCGATCCGGAAAGCTACGTGGGGGGCAGTACGCCCTTGACCCGGGATGCGCCCCGCTATTCCGAAGACATCGACGTTTTCCACGACCGGGAGGAACGGGTTACGCAGGCCGTCCAACAGGACACCGTCATCCTGCAAGAGCATGGATTTAGCCTCCAATGGCTGCGGCGCGAATTCACTTTTTATTCTGTACTTATCCGCCGCAATGTATCGTCAGATGTAAAAAGTGACGAGGCAACCAAACTCGAATGGGTGGTTGATAGCGATTTCCGGTTTTTCCCGGCGGTCAAGGATGAGCTTTTTGGTTACATGCTACATCCAATCGACCTTGCCACCAACAAAGTCATGGCGGCGGCAGGGCGGCGCGAGCCGCGCGACGTTGTTGACCTGGTGATGATCCACGAGCAGGTTTTACCTTTAGGCGCCGTTGTCTGGGCGGCTGTAGGCAAGTCCTTGGGCTTTACGCCCGAAGGGCTTATCAACGAAATCCGCCGCCTCGCCCGCTACACGGAAGCCGATTTTCGCCGCGTAGCGAGTGACCCGCCCGTTGATCCCGCCGCGACCATGGCACGCTTGAGGCATGTATTGAACGAGGCCGAAGACTTTGTGATGAGGATGCCGACGGATAAAATCGGCTTGTTATTTTTGAAAGACGGCAAGGTGGTGCAGCCCGACCCCGACCATCCGGACGAATACACGACCCATGCCGGGCAGCGGCGCGGCCACTGGCCGACCAGCACAGAAATCTCGGCGGCCATGTTCGAGCACTACAAAAAGAAGCCGCCAACCCCCTGATTTAGAAAACGATGAACGACCGGAAACACGTCGCCGCGCGCGAGGTTGAAAAGCTGATTGAGGCCGGCGGGGGCAGCCGCTTTGAGGCCCGAGGCCGTTTGTTTGCTGCCGGTGATGGTC
>JBELAB010000255.1:0-4906 GCA_049509275.1 Syntrophobacteraceae bacterium
GACCAGTACGAAGTGAATGAAAAAGCGCCCGCCAAAGGGAGCGGGTGCTGCTAGTGTCCTGAGTCAAAGACACGCAACATAACCAGCGCCTATAGAAGGACATCCTGATGCATGTCACCCCGGCGCAGGTTGGGGTGCAGAAGTGGACGAAATTATTGAAAATATCTGGATTCCGGCTTCCGCCGGAATGACGGTCTGTGTGTACAGGACTTATGTAACGAATTTCTAACTCATGACACTGGCCAAAAACCCTCAAAAAGCGATTTTCTGTCAGTCAGTAAAGAAGGAGGCGGGCATGAAACGAGTCGAATTATTCGAAAACGGGTTCTCGGATCTCAACTTCCGTAATTTTCTGGTACACGATTCGCCTTATTTTAAGATACTCAACTTCAATTTCAAAGCCGGGCAGGAGCTTCCAATTCATTCACACGATATCGAGGGCCAGGTCAGCATTGGCATACTGGAGGGCGAGGGTGAGTTTGTGGGAGACCAGGGGGTGCTTTTGCCTGCGAAGCCCGGAAACGTTCTGATCTGCGAGATTTCCGAACCCCATGGCTTGAGGGCGAAGACGGACATGCGAGTACTTGTGACAATCGCTCCGCCGATTTGAGATTCTAAAACCCCCTCATCCATTCGGATTTCAGCGCTGTTTGTCCCCTGAGCGCATTGTCCAGCGCCTGGATGGCCTTCTGCTTGTCAGCAGGCATTTTAACCCTGAGCGGAAGGTAATTAGACGCGTGGTTGGCAAAGAAAAGGCCGCGTGTCATATCGGTGTGAGTGAGCATTTCCCGCAGTTCTTTGAGCATTTCGTGAGGGGTGAGCAGCTCGAATAGGCCATCGCTCACCTGCTCGGCCAGGGGCGTACCAGGGTGAATCATCAGCGTGAGCACTCCGACATAGTTTGGATCGATTGCTGAAAGCGCCTTGCCTGTTGCGCGGGCATGTTCAAACGATCTTTCGCGGCCGGCAAGCCCAAGAATGACCATTGCCGAGAGTTTCATTCCAGCAGCCCGGATTTTTCGTCCAGCCTCGATCATCCGCTCAGGCGTGTGCCCCTTCCGCACGTCCTGCAATACCTGCGCATCCCCGCTCTCCAGGCCGAAATAAACGATCCCCAACCCAAGGTCGCGCAATATTGCAAGTTCCCCCTCGGTTTTGCGGAGAATCCCCTTGGCGTTGGCGTAGATTCCGATCCGCTGGGTCCACGGCATCTTTTCTCTTATGCGTGACAATATCCTTACGAGCCTTTGCTGAGGGATAATCAGAGCATCGCCGTCGATCAAAAAAACCCTTCGAAAAAAACCGAGGTTGGTGGAGGCGTGATCAATATCCGCATCGATTATGGCGTCCTCTTTTATCGTGAACCGTTTTTCCTTATAGGCGCCGCAAAAGGTGCACTTATTGTGGGAGCACCCGAGGGTAACCTGGAGCAATAGGCTGTCCGCTTCGCTGGGAGGCCGGATGATAAAGCCCTCATAGTGCATTTGTTGCATGTTGAGTCTCCACGTGATGGGTGTATCTAATGAAAATAGTATAGCCTCATTATGAAAAATGGAATAGGACAATTGGTCCTGCTGACCTTTCTATTGCCTTTTTCGGTGGGATATTCGATTATCCGATGGGCTTTAAGCGTGTACCAAGAACTTTTCAGGCAAAATCCGCCCCGGAAATGCGGTTCGGATGCATAACGCAAAACTTGATGGATTATTGCGGCTGAGGATACAAAATGAAGCGAGCGCTCATCACGGGCATAACGGGTCAAGACGGTTCCTACCTGGCTGAACTATTGTTGAGCCGTGGCTATGAAGTGCATGGAATTATCAGAAGAGTAGCCATGGAAGTTCCGGAGCACAGGCTTTGGCGCATAAGGCACATCCAGGACAAGCTTTTTCTTCATGCAGGATCGCTCGAAAGCTTTGCGAGCATTTTCAAGGTGCTCAACCTGGTGCAGCCCGACGAGTGCTACCATCTGGCCGCTCAGAGCTTTGTCAGTTACTCTTTTGAGGATGAGTTCTCGACGATCAATACGAACATAAGCGGGACCCACTACGTATTGGCTGCAATTAAGGAAGTGTGCCCCAAATGCAGGTTCTATTTTGCCGGCTCGAGCGAAATGTTCGGCAACGCGGAGCAGAGCCCTCAAAACGAGCGTACGCCGTTTTTTCCACGTTCTTCGTACGGGATATCGAAGCTTGCAGGGTTCCACCTCACCAGGAACTACCGTGAAGCCTACGGTGTTAATGCAGTGAGCGGTATTCTTTTCAACCATGAGTCCCCCAGGAGAGGTCTTGAATTTGTGACCAGAAAAGTCTGTCATACCGCAGCAAGGATCAAGTTGGGACTGGCGAAAGAGCTGCGGATGGGAAACCTTGAAGCAAGAAGAGACTGGGGGTATGCGGGCGACTATGTTCAGGCCATGTGGCGGATGCTTCAGCAAGACAAGCCGGACGACTACGTAATAGCCACCGGAAAGACTTACAGCGTCAAGGATTTGATCGAATTGGCCTTCTCGCAGCTTCAGTTGGACTGGAAGGAGTGGGTGGTTGTCGATGAACAGCTCTATCGGCCCTCGGAGATACACGACCTCAGGGGAGACCATTCCAAAGCCAGCAGGGAACTTGGTTGGGAGCCTACAATGTCCTTCGATCAGCTTATACGCACAATGGTCGATGAGGATTTCGAAAAGTTAAAGAGTGCGAAATCATGACGATAAGGATTCCAACTGCAGGCTGTTGTAATGACGCAAAAAAATACGCTCATTTTCGCCCCAACCTATAACGAGCAAGGAACCATCGGCACGCTCATAGATGCGCTTCTGGCACTGCCGGTGCGATCCGATTTATTGTTCGTGGACGACAGCTCCACCGACGGCACGACGGAGTATCTGCGTTCGGTTGCCGCGGCAGAGCCAAGGGTTCATGTTATCGTCAGACCGGGGAAGCTCGGCGTCGGGTCCGCCCATAAGCTCGGATGGCTCTATGCGCGGATGCACGGCTATTCGCGCATTGTCACACTGGATGCAGACCTGTCCCACGACCCGCAGGATGTGCCGCGCCTTCTGGCGGCATTGGACGCCGGCGCCGGCGCCGACGTCGTGGTGGGTTCCCGGTTTTGCCCCGGCGGACGAACCGACTACCAGGGCTGGCGGCGCTTTTTGAGCCTGACGGCGAACCGCCTCGCCCGCCTGGTTCTGCGGCTCCATGTCGCCGAGTATACGACTTCTCTTCGTGCTGTCCGGCTGGACCGCGTTGCGCCAGGTTTGGTCGAGTCGGTGAACGGCAACGGCTATAGTTTTTTCATGACCTGCATCACCCGTCTTGCGCGCGAGGGACTGATCATCAAAGAGGTTCCCATCCACTTTTACGACCGTTTGCGTGGATCTTCCAAAATGCCGAGGGCTGCCGTCGCGCAGGCGATACTCAGTCTTCTTCGGCTTGTATTGAATCGGCGTCCAGCCGAGCCGGTGGGGATTCCCCATGGGTCCGAGCGGCAATGCCCGGCTTGCGGAGCGCCCTACCGTACATTCGTTGCGCCTGGCGAATTGCTCTGCCTGCAATGCATGGGGACCGGGTTGGAGGATCCCGGAAAATGCTCCTGACCCGCTTGAACAAGCTGACGGCATTGTCCCGCAATCGTTTTGCGATGGCTATTCTCGGGCTGACTTTGTGCCTCTACTTGACATATAATCTTGTGTTGGCCCACCTTGGCGAGTCATGGCCGATACCCGGTCCCTTCGGTGATGCGCAAATTTTTTTCTCAAGTTCTCTGCATGTTTGGCAGACCGGCGACTATTCCCATCTTATTTATCCATATCCGCCCTCGGCTGTCTTGATTTTCCACCTGTTATCCCAGGGCGGTGGAGCGGCCTTCATGTCAGCCTGGCTTGTCCTGATGGTAATCGGGCTTCTCATATCCATGCGCATGAGCGTTGCCGGGGCGAAGGCCGAGATCCGGTCGGCCTGGATGCTTTTCGGCGCCATCGGTCTTCTTCTTGCCGAATACCCGATCAGTTGGGACCTGCGCAACGCGAACAGCAATCTCGTTTGTCTGGGCCTCGTGCTGGCAGGATATGGGGCGCTTGGCCGGATGCCGGTTTTGTGCGGCATCCTGGTAGGAGTGAGCGCCTGTCTAAAGCCCTACAGCGCACTCATAATCATCTGGCTTCTGTGGCGAGGTCCCCGGTTGGCAGGCCTCGCAGGCATTGCAGCCGGTGCATTCCTTGGGGTTATCGCGCCGCTATGTGTCTTCGGGATTGACGGGACCATGGGGCTCTATCGTGGCTGGTTCGAGCAGTTGAAGCTCATCGGCGATTCGGGGTCCTACCTCCATTTCCCGGCGGCGCCTGTTATCTCCCTGAGGAAGGCCGCTGCGACCCTGAGCGGTGAAGCCCCGGACGCAGTGTTCACTGTCTGGGTCCTTGCTTTGTTTTGGGCCGTGTGGGGGCTGTCGCTCGCATGGTATCTTCGCTGCGTCCTGCAGGTTCGGCGTGGTCTTCAGGCATCGCTTGCAAGTCTCGCGGATTGGACGGTGCTGATGCTTGCGCCCCTGCCTTTCAGCCCCTGGCTTGAGCCTTATCACGCAGTTCCATTGTTGCCGGGCGCCATTCTTTGCACGGTTGTCGCGTTTGACCCGCTCATCGGGGCGTTCGACCGCCGCGTCGCGTTTGGAACGATCCTGCTGCTCATTTTTGTGCGGATGTTCTATAAGATATGGCCGTTTTCTTTGCGAGGAATTCTACTGTTCACTACGTTTGAGGTTCTTGTCCTGGGCCTTGGTCTGCTGCGTCCGAGGCTGGTTTCCTCAGCACGAACTGATTGGAATACAGACGTTCGCCCTGAGGGCTGTCCCGAGGCAATGAAGGGTGTCGAAGGGGGGAGGGGAAATCCTTCAAAAGCGGGTTGACCGG
>JBELAB010000256.1:0-4898 GCA_049509275.1 Syntrophobacteraceae bacterium
GAGGCGGCAATTGCCTGTTTTTTTGCCTGGTCTGAATCCGCGATCTTTAATTCGGATGTTTGCCCATCCTTGAGATGAAGCGTGACCTCGACCTGGGCTGAGGACGGCATGGCGTCTTTTTCAACGAAATCCACAGCCCGCAGCAAATGGAGTTCATCGAGCAGGCTTTGGACCTTCCCGGCTTTGATTTCGAGGCCGGGCTGGGTGGAAGATTTCCACTGCTTTGCCGAACCTTGCCGCTCGAAGCTGAATTCATCCCCGCTCAGCCATTTCACATCCACGGCGTGAACCTGATCGGGCTGCCATGTGAACAGGTCCTTCCTGCGGAGATCTTTCAGGCCCTTGTTCAGACCGTTATAGGTTGAACCGGACATCATGAAAACGTCGCCGCTTTCCCCCGCCTTTGCGTATCGCGAGGTTTCAGCGGGATTTTTCCCTCCGATCCGAAGTTCGATCCAGTTGCTGCCTGCCAGCACGCGGACCGTGAGAGAGGGCTTATCGAGCCCGAAAGCATCCGGATTATCGGACGGTTTGCCTATTTTGCGTTCCTGCTCGATGTGCTGAAGCGCCGAAAAGAAGCCGGCGAATTCCCCACTGTCGACATCCGTGGCAACCGGCTCCGAGATTCTCCAATTCTCCCCCTTTTCAATGCGAATCGCTTTAGCCTCCCCGGACCTGATCTCAATTTCTTTAACCGCCCCGGCGTCGAAGGCAAAAACGTGCCTGGATTCGTTTTCCTCCCGGGCTGCATGCTTTTTATATGTGTCAAGCAGCAGGTATATGCCGCCGATCAGCAGCAGAACGAGGAAGTATACCGCAGTAGTCCGCCATTTCATCTCTGGGACCTCCTGACCCTGTAGACGGCGATCCCGGAAATCAGGACCAAAAACGGAACTATTACAAGCACGATCCAGAAGATGGTTGTCGCCTGGCTCCGGGTAAGCAGCAAGGGTTTGTTGGAGTTTGGCCTGTCGACAGTGATCAGGTTTGTTTCGTCGGCAAGAAAGCTGACCGTGTTAAGAAAAAAGTCCCCGTTTCCATACTCATTAAAGTAGGAGTTGGAGGCAAACAGGGAGTTGCCTGCAACGACAAGTACGCCGTCCTTTGCCGGGGGGCTGTTGTCGTCTTTTTGCCCGGCGTCAGCCGGTTCCTTGTGTCCTGCAATGTCAACGAGCACTACCAGGGGGACCGGACCGGGCAGGTCTTTATCTTTGTCAAATGCCGCCTTGCCCTCTTTTAGCATTTCCAGGTCACGCTCCGCCCAGGCGTTGGGGGAAGTGGAGGCGAGCACCTGCACTTCGATTCCCTGGGGCGGCTTGTCAGATGGAACCACTGACCTGGCGTCCGGGTAGAAAGTAAACTGGCTGAAATTATCGGTAATCTTGTGCGGCCCATATTCCATTACGACAGGCACTCGCTCGCTTGCACCGAATAAACGGCTGAGGCGGTCGATTACCACGTCATCGCTGATTTGAATCCCGTAGTCTTTAAGAAAATCTTTCATTCCGGTTTGTGTGAGCGGATCGATCATCAACATGACTTTGCCGCCCCTGGCCAGGTAGTTTTTTAGTATCCCCTGTTCCCGTTCGGGAATTGGCTTTCGAGGTCCGGCGATTATGACCGCAGCGGCGTCCGCAGGTACATCTTCCTGCTGAAGCAGGTTGAGATCGGCGATCGCGTAAAGGTTTTTTTCGAGGGCGGACTTGGCGTTGGAAAAGCTGTCCAGCGCATCAGCGACAAGAGAATGCTCACCATGGCCCGCGAGGAAGTAAATCTTCTTTTGCTCTTTGCGGGTAAGTTTCCGTAGCGCATTGGTGATGTTTTCTTCATCGGCGGTCTGAACGACCTGTTTTTTGTCATATCCTTCAAGTACGGTGGTCCCGTAAGTCTTCACTTCGTAGCGGCGTGTTATTTCCGGTTGGCTGTCCGGGTCCACAAACTCGTATTTGATGTGCTTGTTATGGTAGCAGTACGTATCGAGAAGGTCCTTTATCTTATCCTTATCTTGAGCGCCGGGACCGCTGGCCGAAATGAAGACTTTGACCGCTATGGGCTTGTCTATTTCGTTGAGGACATTCACGGTCTGTCCGGAAAGGCTGAAAGACCGGGTTTGGGTAAGGTCCAGCCGCAATGGTTTCTGTTCGGCGATAAGAACGAGCAGAACCAGGATAGCAAAGAAAATAATAGTCGACACTATTGTATTTACACCATAAGCCCATTTCTTCATGGCTAACCTCTCCAGCGGTAAGAACTCATCTGTCTAAGCGTAAGAAAAAGGAAAAAGACCGAAAAAACAAAATAGAAGAGAATGTCTCTGGAATCGATCAAGCCTTTGGACAGTCCCTCGAAATGTTTTGAAACCGACACATATTCCAGAATGCTTCCCACCACCGGGCTCACTGCTGTTGTTGCTTCACCTATGAACCAGAGTACGAGCAGTAAACCGAATGTAATAATGGCCGAGATGATCTGGTTGCGAGTCAGGGTCGAGGCGAAAATGCCCAGAGAGAGAAAAGAGCATCCGAGCAGAAACAGTCCTGCGTATCCGCAAAAAATCAGCTTCCAGGCAGGTCCTGCAACCAGCGTCACTGCGATAACACCCGGAAGGGTTGCTGCGATCAAGACGGCAAAGGTGGTCAAACAGGCGGCAAATTTACTGGCTACGGCCGCTGCATCGGTCACAGGATAGGTGAACAGCAGCTCGATTGTGCCGCTTTTGCGTTCTTCCGCGTACAGCCTCATTGTTAAAAGAGGAGCGATAAAGAGCGTAACAATGCTGAGGTTCCACAGGAAAGAGCGCAAGAGTAACTCCATCATGCTCATTTCTTTGGCGAGTTCAGGGTGTTGGGCCACCTGAAAGCTTACCCGAACGACCTGTGTCAAAATGATGTTGAAAAAACCACCCGAAACCAGGAGGAAAATGAAGGCCACCACGTAAAAAATGGGGGACATGAACATCTGGTAAAGCTCTTTTCTGAAAACGGGCCAAAAACCTTTCATGATTCGGCTCCCTCCTCGGATGGCTCTTCGGTCACAAGCTGCATGAATATGTCCTCGAGGCTGAGTTGCATCGTTTTCAACTCGAGCAGGCCGCATCCTTTCTGCACCGCCATGGCTGCAATCTCCGGGCGTATGTCTGTGGACGGGTCGGTCTCTATGACAAACCTGCTTGTTCCATTGCTCACCAGCGAGACTTTCTCCACGCCGGTCATATTTTCGATTGCCTGCGCAAATTCCTGGATCGGGCCGCTCAGTTCAAGCACGATCTTTACCGTTTTCTGAAGCTGGCTGGTAAGGTTGGCCGGACTGTCGGTAGCCACAATCTCGCCTTTGTTGATTATGATCACCCGCTGGCAAAGCTGGGCAACCTCAGGCAGAATATGGCTGCTCAAAAGGATGGTTCGGTCTCCGCGCAAATCTTGTATAAGGCGCCTTATTTCGATTATGTGCGCAGGATCGAGGCCGATTGTGGGCTCGTCGAGAATCAGCACCGATGGGTCGTTTAAAAGCGCCTGAGCGAGTCCGACCCGCTGCCGAAAACCCTTCGAGAGGTTTTGGATAATCCTGTCAGAATTCTTTTCCAGTCCGCACGCTGAGATCACACGGCTGACTTCTGCGTTCATCCTTTTTGCCTCAACCCCTTTGGAACTCGCCGCGAACCGAAGAAACCGGCTCACCGTGAGGTCTTTATAAAGAGGAACGCTTTCAGGCAGATAACCGATTTTTTGTCTTATCTGCAAGGAGTTCTCGATAACGTCGAGGCCCTCTACCCTGGCGATCCCGGATGATGGAGGCATAAAGCAGGTCAGAATGCGAAGGGTAGTCGATTTCCCGGCCCCATTGGGCCCAAGGAAGCCGACCACTTCACCTTTGTCGATTTGAAACGAAACATTCCTTATGGCCCCAATGGGACCGTAAAATTTTGTCAGTCCTTCTGCTTCGATCATATCAGCTCCTCATAGCTGCGCTCCTGAATCCATACTCCCAAATTCGTGCCTATCGTGTCTAGGTGTGGTTTTATAACCGGGGTTGGTTTCGGTATCAAGGACTCACGGAATGATAATCTGGTTCTGCCGGCCGTCCCGGACCGTTCTGGTTCCAAGGGAGGTTGCGCATGCCTGGCATAAATACTCATGCAACTCGCCGTCCGGGAGTACGAGTAAAAGCCGGCTGTGAACCGGCATAGCTCTCTTGCACCTCGGACAATAAAGGGCTGAAGCCCTGAATTCTTCAAACTGCCTTGGCGCGGCGGCAGGCATCACGCTCGAACTCCTTAACCCCTCCTGCCCGACATCGCGTCTTTATCGGGCTCCTTGTGCCGGTTCCAAGGCCACTTCTTGCCCTTGTGCCGGTCTTTCTCTTTCTCCAACTCGTTGAATTCCTTCAACAGTTCTTCCTGGCGGGGCGTAAGGTGTTTTGGGATTTTTACCTCGACTTCTACAAAAAGGTCTCCTCGACCGTATCCCCTCAATTTTGGGACCCCTTCGCCAGTGAAACGAACTACCGCCCCGGGCTGGGTACCGGGGACAATTTGCAGGGATTTTGCCCCATCCAGGGTGGGTATCTCGACCGTGTCTCCGAGGATGGCCTGCAAAAAGGAGATGGAGATTTTGCAGTAAAGATTGTCGCCATCGCGCTCGATGTGCGGATGCGGGGTAACTTCGAGCCTTACGTAAAGGTCGCCTCCAGCGCCGCCGCGATAGCCGCTTTCACCTTCTTCCCTGAGCCTGAGCCGTGTACCCGAATCAACACCCGCCGGCACTTTCACCTGGACGAGTTTCTTTTGCCTGATACGCCCCTGGCCCTGGCATTGCCTGCACGGAGAGACCAGCACCTTTCCGGTGCCCTGGCACCGGACGCAACTGGTGCTGATCCGGAAAAACCCCTGTGACTGGACC
>JBELAB010000257.1:0-4875 GCA_049509275.1 Syntrophobacteraceae bacterium
AGCTCTTAACGCTATCATCAATACTGGAATTATTTTCGAGAAGCAGGAATTGCCTGCGTTGGATAACATCTTCGGCGGCAATGAAGATACACAAGTTTTCAATGATAGCCTAAAACAGTTTGCCGGACAATCTATCGAAGTTGAAAAGAGATTCATTTGTGGTTGCTTGAATCAGTTGGGGGCTTCATGTGCAATAGCGGTTGAGTATTAATGTGAATATCTCTATCACACCCATTATTTCTTTAAAGGGCCGGTGAGAATTATTCAGGAACCACAAAGTTTTTGGAGGTATCATGATGAGCGACGAGTTGGCAGAGAAAATCCCGGAAAATCAAAAACTGAGGATTGTATGCTATTTCAACCAATTCTTTGGACAGTTGGGTGGAGAAGAAAAAGCCGATGTTGGATTCCTGGTTAAAGAAGGGCCGGTTGGACCAGCTCTGCTGCTGCACTCACTCCTTAAAGAAGAGGGAGATGTAGTAGCCACAGTGATGTGCGGTGACAATTACATGGCTGAGAATCTGCAGGAAGCCGTTGAGGAAGGTCTTAAAATTATCGCTGATTTAAAACCATCCCTGTTTTTCTCAGGGCCTGCTTTCAACGCCGGCCGGTATGGGATTGCCTGTGGGGCCATCGCAAGCGCGGTTCAAGAACGACTTGGAATCCCGGCCGTAACCGGTCTGTTCCCTGAAAACCCGGGAGCTGAGATGTACCGGAAGAAGGTCTATGTGGTCAAGACGGGTATCAATGCGGGTCAGATGAGACAAGCTTTGACCAAAATGGCCGACATTGGCCGCAGGCTGTTGAAAAACGAGCCGATCGGCAGTGCGGACAAGGAAGGTTATTTGCCCAGAGGTTTTTTGAAAAACGAAGTTGCCGGCAAGCCTGCGGCGATCAGGGGCGTTGATATGCTGCTGGATAAGATCGCGGGCCGGCCTTTCCGGACAGAGCTGAAAATACCCGAGTTCGAAGAAATCCCGCCAGCACCGCCGGTCAAAGATATCAAGACGGCTACAATTGCGCTGGTTTCCGATGGCGGCGTGGTGCCCAGGGAAAATCCGGATAAAATCAAAGTGAGCCAGAACACGATATGGGCCCCTTACAAGCTTGCCGATATTTTTGCAAATCCATTTCAAGTCGCTCATTCGGGTTATCACCCTACCGAAGTTCGTCAGAATTTAAACCGTCTATTGCCAATGGACGTTCTCAAGGAAATGGAGGCCGAGGGCGAATTTGGTAGTCTGTTTCCGATTTTCTATTCCTGCTCGGGAAATACCACAACCGTGCAGAGTTGCAAGGCCATGGGCACGGGCATAGCCCAAAAGCTTCTTTATGAAGGAGTCGGCGCGGTCATACTCACATCCACCTGAGGTACCAGTTCTCGTTGCGGCGCAACGATTGCGATGCAAATCGAAAAATTGGGAATAGCAACAGTGCAGATAACGTCAATTGTTGATGTGGCTATGATGGTCGGGGTATCGAGGTTAATTCGCGGCTATATGATAACCAGTCCGGTTGGCAATTTTCATTTAACCCCGGAGGAAGAAAAAGTAATGCGGCGCCGCTATATGAAAAAAGCTATCGAGATGCTTCAACAGGAGGGTAAGAAGGGCACTTATGAAACGATTTGACGTGATTATGTTGGGTTGAACACGGTTCCCTTGGCGAACCCACAGGAGGTTGTATGTATGATGGTGCGCGCCGTCGATAGGTCACTTACAATAATGGAGGCATTGAAGGACGAGGTTCAAGGTTTGTCTGAACTGAGTCGAAGAATAAATCTATCTAAAGCAACTCTGCTTAGAATATTGAGTACTTTAATCAAACACGGATATGTTATCTATAATAAAGAAACAACAAAATATGATTTAGGAATAAAACTCCTCAAAATGGGAATGACTGTTTCGGAAAGGCTCGATCTAAAAAAAGTGGCATCTCCTCATCTGACACACATTTGGAATATGAGCGAAGAGACAGTATATCTGAATATACGAAATGGCGATGAAAGGCTATGTGTTGATTGTCTAAACGGCAAAAAGAGCGTACGCGTCGTTGCTTATACCGGGCACAGCTCACCACTGCATGTCGCAGCATCTGGTAAGGCAATTCTTGCTTTTCTTGATCAGCATGAGATTGAAGACTATTTGAAAAGAGTAAGATTCTACAAAGTAGCCCCAGGTACAATAACAGATATTGATACACTCAGAGATAATTTGGCAAAGACCTTGGAGCAAGGGTATGCTACCAGTTTTGAAGAGCGTATGCCTGATGCCATGGGCGCCAGTGGTCCGATACGCGATATTACGGGACAGGTAATAGCATCTATCTCAATCACCGTACCGAATAGCCGAACAGATGATGAATTTGCACTATATATACGCTTAGTTACTGAAGCAGCCCAGGAGATTTCAAAAAAACTGGGGGCTTCTCGATAGGTAAGGGAGAGCAAATGTCCTATCCAGTGTTAAAGGGTATTTCCAACGTACTCGTTCACACGCCCGATCTTGTTCGATATGGGTCCAAACCCGCCCGTGAAATCCCAAAGGACCCCGCACTTATAGATCGCCTGACCGCACATCTGAGAAGCTATGAAGAAGCTGTTGCATATCCGCCCCATCAGGTTTACATCGGCAATCTGCGGCCGGAAAAGCTCTGGGACATCGAGCGGCCCTGGTTCCGCAATCTTCAGGGTCCTGGCGCACGCTTTGGCAAGTGCGGCGAAATCATGCCGCAGGCCGAGTTCTACGGTTTCATAAAAATTGTTGATGAATTTGAGCTTGTCGAGTTTGAGCGCCTGTTCATCTCCCGGGTGAGGGGGAAGCTCGCGGAGCATCCTCTGATTACGGGTGGGGACCTGGCAAGACTCGGAGCCGGAATAGAGATGGGTGCTCTGGAGGCGGAGATAGCTTCAGGCGCCCTTCCGCTCTACGAAGACGGCCGCATCGCCGGTTGCCTCCGCCAGGGGCACGATGAAGATGAGAATCTCTTTGCCCCCGTTCTCCTGGAAAATCTCTCCGCTAAGGCTTCGGGAATACTTGCCCTGCGCTATGTGCTAAGAGATCTTGAAGGCGGCGGGCGGGCGATAGACTACGTGATGAGTTGCGGGGAGGAAAGTGTCGGAGACCGCTACCAGCGTGGAGCGGGCAATATTGCGAAAGCCATGGCGGAGTTTGCCGGATGTCTGAACAGCAGCGGCGCCGATGTTAAAGCCTTTTGCTGCTCCCCGGTGCACACGCTGATTCTTGCGGCAGGACTGGTCCAATCGGGGGTTTTCAAAAACGTCGCAGTTGTTGGCGGAGGGTCCCTGGCTAAGCTGGGTATGAAGATGCGCGGCCATTTGGCCAAGGAAACTCCGATAATGGAAGACGTCCTCGGCGCCATTGCCGTTCTGGTGAGCGCCGATGATGGCAAAAACCCCCAGATTCGGCTCGACTCTATCGGAAAGCATGATGTCGCTGCGGGCTCCTCGCCCCAGGCGATCATGACCGCACTTGTCAGCAAGCCTCTGGACCATTTGGGTTTGAAAATCAAGGATATAGACAAATTTGCAGCCGAGATGCATAACCCCGAAATCACGGAACCTGCCGGAAGCGGTAATGTGGCCAATACGAATTACCGGATGATCGGCGGACTTGCGGTCATGAATAACGAGATGCCGGCATCGGAGCTCAATGGTTTTGTCCGCCGATACGGCATGCCGGGATTTTCTCCGACGCAGGGGCATATCGCAGCGGCCGTGCCCTTTCTCGTCCATGCGCGCGAGATGATCCTCAACGGGGAGATCACGCGGGCGATGTTTGTAGCCAAAGGAAGCCTTTTCCTCGGCAAAATGACCAAATTATCTGACGGGATGTCCTTCATTCTGGAAAGAAACAAGGGGAAAAACAATGGTAGCTGATATTTCCAAAGACACTTTTCAAGAGGAAGTGCTTTCGGCAACCCAGCCGGTGCTGGTGGATATTTGGGGTCCTTCCTGCCAGCCGTGTCTCGCGCTCATGCCCTTTGTCCACGAGCTTGCCGAGAAGTATGCCGGCAGGCTGAAAATCGTCAAGCTGGACAGCAGCAAGAACAGGCGGCTCTGCATAGACCTGAGGGTAATGAGCCTGCCGGCATTCCTCCTGTACGATTCCGGACAGGAACTGGGAAGGCTTGCAGGCCAAGATGTCAGTGCGTCCGGGATTACCGGCTTTTTGGAATCAAAGCTGGGATAATTTGAAGAGGAGCAATCGATGGGTGAGAATTTTCTCAACGGAAAGAAAGTAGTCTGCATTGGCGAAAGGGACGGCATTCCCGCCCCGGCCATAGCGATGTGTGTCAGCACGGCGGGGGCGAAGCCGGTACTGGTCCTCACCCAGTGCTTTGTCTGAACGGCAGCCGGAGCCATGGATCTGGAAGATCAGGCGACCATAATAAAAGTCGTCGAGCAGCAGGGAAAAGAAGATCTCGTCGTCGTCCTGGGTTCTCCTGATGCTGACAGCGCAGGTATCTATGCCGAAACCGTCACCACGGGTGATCCCACCTTCGCGGGACCGCTCGCTGGAACGGCCCTCATGCTGCCCGCATACCACATTCTGGAAGACAGGGTAAAGGAGGTCATCGACCCTAAAGTCTACGAGGAGCAGGTGGGGATGATGGAATTTGTCCTCGACAAGGAGGCCATAGTAAAGAGCATGGATATATATCGGTTAAAGCCCTGAAATTAGAAAATTATATCCCCCTTCCAGTTTACTTTTCCGGCAATTTGGCCGGTTAAGAATTCCAAATCATTTATTCACCTGTGTACCGGCACAGCAACCTCAGGACAGTGGCAAGACACAGCAACTTTCCATGGGACGGGTTGATCGGTATTCACGGGGCTTGTTACGTACAGTGGCA
>JBELAB010000258.1:0-4875 GCA_049509275.1 Syntrophobacteraceae bacterium
GCCGTCGGGATTCTTCTGGCCACCGTCTACGGGATCATTCTGTACGGAACGTTAGTGATGCTGCCTCTTTTTCTGCAAGACCTGATGGGTTATACCGCACTGGCAAGCGGATTGGCTATTACTCCCCGGGGACTGGGCGCGCTCGTTTCAGTAACCCTTGCCGGCAGGCTCGTAAGGAAGATCGACGCACGCATCATGATCGTCGCCGGCTTCATCATCTTTGCTCTGGCCGGCTTCTTTCTGGGTGAAGTCAATCTTCAGATTTCCATCACCAGTATCATCTGGCCCAACTTTTTCATGGGATTTGCGGCTGGAATGCTCTTCGTCGCCCTGACCACTATTGCGATGGGGACGTTGCCAAATGAAATGATAGGGACTGCAACCGGCCTGTATAATCTGATGCGGGGTATGGGCGGGAGCATCGGCATTGCAGTCGTCACCACGTTGCTTTCCCGGCATTCTCAACTGCACCAGTCGCTGATGCTCTCTCATCTCACGCCGTATGAACCGGCGTTTCGAGAATCATTCCAAAGGCTTACGGAGTTGTTCTCCACTCAGTGCGATCCGGTTACAGCCATGAGAAAAGCTTATCGGTCCACCTACGATATCCTGGTGGGCCAGGCTACTCTTTTGGCCTTTATAGATAATTTCAGGCTCCTTGGT
The DNA here is from genome assembly GCA_049509275.1 of Syntrophobacteraceae bacterium. GTDB lineage: Bacteria > Desulfobacterota > Syntrophobacteria > Syntrophobacterales > Syntrophobacteraceae > SbD1. Next base: position 664 of record JBELAB010000258.1, read on the forward strand.
TTCTTTTCCCTGGTTGGCGTCCCATTAACGCTGCTTTTCAAGAAAGTTGCCTTGAAGAGAACAATACGTTCTTCTATCGCGGAATAATATCTATTCGACATATGGGGGAACTTGACCGAGATTGACCTCGCGAGACCTCTCCGCGTTCGAAAGGCACCGCCGGTAGGTTAGGACGACACTCAAGAGGAAAATGAAGCCCAACGTTTTCACATGGTAGGAGTTTGCGAGTTTTATAAAATCCCGACCGAAAAAAAACCTGCTCATGATCAGGCAGAAAATGGCAAAGGTCCCCATCGCCGCAGTCTGCCAACGGGAAAGACTGAAGCCGGCGAAAGCGGCGCGGCATATCAGGTAGAGGGCCGGCAGCACCCCCACAGCATGCTGAACCCAGGTAATTGGCGAAAAGAGCAGTATGAGGATTGATACCGCAGCGCATTCCCAGACGATCTCAATGGAATTGCGGCTCACCGGCCGGTGGCGCATCAGCAGGACCATCCAAATGAAAAGGGCCGCCATAAGAAGGCGGGCCACCGTTCCCGCCCAGAAAACCGGCAAATCCAGGAACTGGTAATAGTAAGGGCTGGGGGGACTATTGGGGCGGCGGGGGTCGTCCGATGTCTCCGGCCTGCCCATGTGCCCGTATGGCAGATGCATGAGGTAGCGTGCGAGGGCGGGTCGAAGCGAGATGTTTTCAACCTTTTCCTCCCCCAGGGGACCCCGGGAGGGGTCGAAGTCTCCCAATCCCCGGACTACCCTTGTAATCCAGGTCTCCATCATGCGGGCATATTGGTCTGGACCGCTGACCAGGACCGGACTCAGAGTGAAGAGCGCAAAGGCTGCGGATGCTGCGGCCGCGATCTTCCATTGCCTCTTGAGGATGAACCAGGCGACAAAGAGCAGGGGCGTACACTTCATGGCCCCCGCCATGCCAAGGAGCACCCCGCCGGCAATGTCGCGCTCCTTGGACCAGAAATAAACCGACAGCCAGGACATTGCGACCAGGGCCGTATTCACTCCGGCCTCGGGAAGGTCGCGCCCCAGAAAAAGGCTTCCAAGCAGGATGGCCAGCGTTGTTGACCAGAAAGAGGCGTCGGGTGAAAGCGGCATGCTCCGTTCCGAGAGGCGCTGCAGCGTTCGGACCAGTGCCGCTATGGCGACAACGGCCATAGGATAGACGATGATCTGTGCAGCATGCAGGCCGAAGAGATGAAGTGGAGCGTGGACCATTGCCCAGAAGGGCGGATAAACGAAATCGAGGCCGCCTTCGTATATAAAAACGCCCCTGGCGAGCCGTCTGCCAAGCTCGAAGTGGAGCGGGAAATCACCTTGAGGCCGGATGATTATCTGAATCCAGACCACCATAACCCAGGCGGCCGCTGAAGCAATCGGGAGCCACCTGAAGCGGCGCAGTTTAGGCCAATCGATCGAGTCGAACCCCAACCGGCCCCGCCCTGTAAGACTGACAGGGAGAGGGGGTGACGCGGAGAGGGGGAGATAGTTTTGTCTCCGTGTCCCCGCGTCTCCGTGTCTCCGTGTCTCCATGACTCCCTGTCCGTTTCTGCCTGGAGCAGTCGTGCTGCGTGCTGCCTTATATTCCGGATTGTGCGAATTGGACAACGAATTTTCGCCTTGAAAACTACAAAAAAATCCAGGAATTGCTCAATCAGGCACGCTTATGGCCAAAGAGCTTTATTTCTCCTTTTGCGCCAGGGCGCGCAGTGCACGTTCTTTCGTCTCATAAATGTGCGGCGCCACATCCCGCTTAGCCAGTTCATCGCCCAGTTTCATCCTGAGGAAGGTGCTTGTCGTATAACGCGTAGTGCTTTTGTAGAACCGCATGACATATTTCACCAAATCCGAATACTCATCGATCAAATCAGGGGCTATGTTGAAATTGTCATAGTTAACAATCGTATCGACCTTTTTACCCAGAGGCGCCAGTATGTTTTCAACAAGTGTCTTGATTTTCCGGATTTGCTCGGAGGACTTGACATATAGGTTTTCAAAGTTGACAAAGAAAAGATTCTCCTCGGGGTGGTAGGTTAGCCGATCTTCGATCGGCAGGCTCAGCAAATCGTTCTTCAAACCCATTGGCTCCGGCCGAAAAATCCTCGGGTCCATCAGTTGGGGTTCTTTGTTGATGATCGGTTTAAAATCCATAAGGGCCAGGACGTCCCTCTCCATGTCAATTCCTGGAGCTATTTCAATCAGTTCCACGCCCTCTTCCCTGAGTTTGAAGACACAGCGCTCCGTAACGTAGAGCACAGGTAGTTTGTTCATTGCCGCATATCTGCCGCTGAAGGTTTTCTGCTCGACTTGACCGATGAATTTGCGCTCTCTTCCTTCCTGCTCGATCCTCACCTTGCCCTCTTCCACCGACACCTTCAGCCCCCCCGCGGTGAAAGTGCCGACAAAAACAATATTTTTGGAGTTTTGGCTGATGTTGATGAATCCGCCCGGTCCGACGAACCTCGGTCCGAACTTACTGACATTGACGTTGCCCTCCCTGTCCACTTCCGCTGCCCCAAGGATCGCCATGTCCAGACCGCCCCCGTCGTAAAAATCGAACTGGTAAGGCTGGTCCACCAGGGCAACCATGTTGGTCCCGGTGCCGAAGTTGACCCCCATGTTGGGAAGCCCGCCGATAACGCCGGGCTCGGTAGTCATCGTGAGGTACTCGATGATCTTCTCTTCATTGGCAACCTGAGCAACTCCATCCGGCATGCCGATCCCCAGGTTAACCACACTGTTGGGCATCAATTCGAACGCCGCCCGCCTGGCAACGATCTTTCTGGGGCCCATTTCCATAGGCGGAATTGACTGCATGGGCATCCGGATCTCACAACTGAAAGCCGGATTATAAGGTTCGACAAACGTTTGCCAGTGGTTTTCGGGTTTGGCTACCACCACGCAGTCGACAAGTATCCCCGGGATCTTGACCTGGCGGGCATTGAGCGTCCCTCGATCGGCGATTCGTTCGACTTGTACCATGACAATACCACCCGAATTCCTGGCGGCCATTGCCATGGAAAGTGCTTCAAGGGTAAGGGCCTCCTTCTCCATGGTGATATTCCCGTCCTCATCCGCCGTCGTCCCTCTCAAAATCGAGACGTCGATGGGTAGAGTTTTATAGAAGAGGCATTCCTTTCCGCCGATGTGGACCAACTCAATCAGGTCTTCTCCCTTTGTCTTGGTGAGTTCATTGAGTTTGCCGCCATCAATCCTTGGGTCTACGAACGTCCCAAGCCCGACGTAGGTGAGATGGCCGGGCTTGTGCCCTGCGATGTCGCGGAAAATCTGGGAGATCACACCCTGGGGAAAATTGTAGGCCAGGATCGTGTTGTCCCTGATCAGCTTCTGAAGTTCGGGGGCCAAGCCGATGTGCCCGCCGATGACTCTTCCTATCAGACCGTCAACGCCGACCTGGTTCAACCCTCTGGTTTTACCGTCCCCCTGCCCGGCGGCGTAAATCAGGGTCAGGTTCCTGGGACTTCCCGTCCTCAAGAAGTGTTCCTTGAGCTGGTTGATAATCTCTTCGGGGAAACCCGATCCAACGAAACCTTCATTTGCTATCGTATCACCGTCTCTTATAAGAGTGACGGCTTCTTCCGCCGAAATGATCTTGCCCTTCCTCCTGCGCATCGCCTGGACCGGCGTAAGCATGGGATGGGTCAATCCCGCGTTGGAGACCATTTCCGCCATGGGTAAACTCCTTTCTTACGCCTCCATCGACGGAGTCCGCTTTGCAGAGGCGCCGAATGCTCCTTCTTGGAGGCGTTTCACTGGGCCCCCAGGGATTTTTGCGCCCCAAAAGCCGGGCGGCGTCCCTGGCAAGGGTTTAGACGGGCGCTTCTAATAAAGCCCCGTGATAGAGTAGAATAAGATCATAACAAACGCCATTGACGTTTTGATCAGGGTTATCATCCCGATATCCGGATAGGATTGCCTGTGAGTGAGCCCGCATACTGCAAGCAGGGTGATCACAGCTCCGTTGTGCGGAAAAGTGTCGCAGCCGCCTGAGGCCATCGAGGCTATCCGGTGGAGAACATCCGGGGAAAGTCCAACCGTGTTTGCCCATGCCAGCCAATTTTTGGACATGAGATCAAGCGCGATTGACATGCCGCCCGAAGCCGAACCCGTTATGCCCGCCAGAGTGGTGACGGACACAGCTTCCGACCAAAGTGGCGTAACTCCGAGTTTGATCCCGAGAAG
>JBELAB010000259.1:0-4850 GCA_049509275.1 Syntrophobacteraceae bacterium
AATCCCTTGCAGCTCAGCGTGGAATGAAGACCGAGATCATCTTCCCTTACGAACTCATCACCCAATCCGAAATTGATCAGCTTGGCTAGAAGGCCAAACTCGAAATCTTCTCCCGGTGCAAATCTAGTCTCGATGATGCTGACACGTTGATCGCCCTTCTGGACAGTCCATACGTGGATGATGCGTGGGAGATAGGGTAATTCCCGTCCCATCGATAAACTTGGAGTTTCACAAAATGGCGGCGCTCGGATATCTTGAAAGTCACACCCGCTCTATGGCTTTTTAAGAACCCTACCGATCAGGACCACTTCTTCCCAAGCTCCTCCAGGCCGGCCTTCCGGAGATCCTCCGGCATCATCACAATTCGGAATTCAACGTCTGCATTGAAGGCAAGACGCCATGGCTCGGCAAAGAACGGGACCTTGGAAGGATCAGCCATATCAATGATCAGGATTGCTGCTCGGAGGCCGTTCTGCTCCGTAAAATAGACTGCCTCAGGTTTGATGTCCTCCAGAATGCGGCCCAATTTTTGGCCCACGCTACCGTCTTTAACTGCTTTGTTGAACTGCTCATAGGGGAATTTTACATTTAAAAGCATTCGCATAACCGGCCTCCAAATATTGAGAAAAATAGCGATCAAACTTATCTAAAGGTAGTCTTTGGGCCAATCGATTTCAATGCCGGAAAATCACCCGAACAGAAAATCATCGGCATCAGGACTGATTTCCGCCGAGCAGGTGAGCGTCAGGCAAAACTGTGCATAAAGACCCTCTGCTCGGCATGATTAGGCTGCCGGGGCCGGCACTCCTGCCCCGGCCGTCGCTGGGGTGGAACCGTCGGGCGAGAAATGAAAAAGAGAAGAAGCGTCCAAAAGAAATCAAGAAAACGGCTTCGGGGAGCGGCGCCTCCCGCTGTGGAAGGCCCCCCGCGGAGCGTGCAGATCTATGTCTTTTCTCCAGGCCCCGGCGCCTTTGGCCGCGCCGGGCCTGGCCGATGTCAGAATTTATAGTTGAACCCCACCCGGATAACGTGCTGGGCCGTATCGATGTTGGTCGTATACGTATATCCGGGGGGAACACCCGGACCGCTATAACTGTAAGACGTCGAGCCGAGGTCGATATATAGGTATTCCAGTTTGACGCTCCAATTGTTGGTGAGCGCGTATTCGTTGCCGGCGCCGACCGCCCATCCGGCCTGCATCCCCGACGAGGAACCGGAGAAGATGGCTCCGCTGAGGGGGATGTAAGAGCTGGACGAAACATATCCATAGGCGAGACCACCGGTTACGTAAATCAGGTATCGATCGGCGGGCGTGAAGCCCAGGCGCGCCCGCAGGGTGCCGAAGTAATCGACCTGCTGGCTCACGGTGAAGGGAAAACCAATCATGGCAATCCCGTTAAAGCCCGTACTCGAAGTGTTGCTGCTGTTGTAGTTGAAGTCCGTTTCGAGGCCGTAGACGAAACGGCCGCACTGGTAATTGTAGCCGACCTGGCCGCCAATAGTGGCAGCGGTATTGTTGAACTTGCCAGAATCCGTTAGAGCCGAAATATCAGCCGGCGGGATGGTTGAAAACAAACCCGTTGGAGTGGCGGTATAGCTGGAGTCGTTTACGGCGAGACCTGCGTTCAGCCCTCCGTAAAACCCCGTCCAGTTATAGGTGGCGGTAACAGGACCGGCGGCCCATGCGGAGCCGCAGCCAAGAACCAGTACAAGAAATGCAGTCGCAAAAACGAAATTCCTCATAGCGCCCCTCCATGTCGGCAAATCCGTTAAGGTTATTGGGCCACAAAGCCCGGAAGGTATATAATGCAGTCTACAAAGCGCCGTATAGCACAAGAGTTTGGCTATTGCAGTAGGAAAGTGGACCGTTTCATTTATACATTGCGTTATTCAAACACCCACCTATAATAGCCAGGACCAGCTTATAATCCACGTTTAGCCCGCATGGTCGATGCCCTTTTGCCAATAAAACTATAATGAAGGAGCCACTGCATGACAAAAAAACTCATCGAAATCGCATCAGAAATCGTCCAGACCCAAGTATCCCTCACCTCAATGACGGCCGCCGATATTGCTGCTTCTCTTCGGCAGGTTTTCAGCACACTCCAAGAATTGGAAAAAGCTGAAACGGCAGGAATCAACATTGAAGTTACTCAGCCAGCCGCAGGGGAAGTAGCCGCAACGAAGCTCAGCCCGGCAGATTCTATCCAAAACGACAAAGTAATCTGTCTCGAATGCGGGGCAGAGACGAGACAGCTCACGTCGAAGCATCTAGTCGCCCACGGCATGAGACAGAAAGAGTACAGAAAGAAATACGGATTTTCGATGAGGACCCCATTGGCGGCGAAGTCACTGACCAAAGCGAGAAGCAAAGCGGCCAAGAAAAGAGGATTGCCGGAGAAGCTGAGGCAGGCGATTGAGGCGAGAAGGCAGGCGAAGGCAAAAACGTCAAAACCGGCGGCAACTGAGACAGTAACCGCCGGCAAACCCAAGCGGACGAGACTTCGGAAGAAAAGGGCATGATTTTATTGTAATCTGTATTTTCTGTCACTGGTCCTGAAGGAGGGATTTGAAATGGTCAAGTTGCCGGTATTGTTTATACTATTGATGCTTGCCGTTCCGCATTCCGCTTTTGCGTGGAACTTCGAATCGGATTCGTTCAACACTTCTCGGGGCAGCCTTAAAATAACTTTTATCGGCCACGGATCGGTCATGTTCGAATTCGACGGCAAGACCATCCATGTCGATCCCTTCAGCAAGATGGGAGATTACACCAAATTACCAAAGGCAGACCTCATTCTGATTACTCACGAGCACCAGGATCACTTCGATATGAATGCGCTGGATATTCTGCGCACTCCAACCACGGTCCTGGTCGTGACCGAAACGGTCGCCGGCCTCATAAAAGGCGGTATCGTCATGCATAATGGCGATGAGCGGACTGTCATGGGGCTGAAGATCGAGGCTGTTCCCGCGTACAATCTGGTACACATGCGGAGTGAAGGGGTGCCGTTTCACCCCAAAGGGGTGGGCAACGGCTACATCGTCACGTTCGGCGACAAGAGAGTCTACCTTGCAGGGGACACGGAAAATATCCCTGAAATGAAAAATATCAAAGGGATCGATATCGCCTTTCTTCCCATGAACCTCCCCTATACCATGACCCCCGAAATGGTTGCCGATGCCGCCAAAAGTTTTAAGCCTAAGGTCCTCTACCCGTATCACTTCGGTGAGACGGACACAGCGAAAATTGTCGATCTGCTGAAGGATGAAAAGGAGATCGAAATCCGAATCCGGAAAATGAGTTGATGCGGGCTGCGCACTTCATAGAGCGTGCGGCGTTGGCTGCCGCTTCGCATCTGGGCCCCCATAGTATGTGCCGGAAAGAGTACAGGAAGAAGTACGGGTTTTCGATGGGAACGCCATTGTCTGCAAAGTCATTGACCAAAGCTCGAAGCAAAGCGGCGAAGAAGAGGGGATTGCCCGAGGAGCTGAAGCAGGCGATTGAGGCGAGAAGGCAAAATAAAGCGGCAAAGTCCACCCAAGCGGCAACGGAGACAGTGACAGTGAGCAAACCGAAGCGGACGAGACTTCGGAAGAAGAGTGCGGTTTGATTTGCTGTAGTCGGAGAACGTTGTCCTTTCGCAGACAATTACCCTATGCGGATTTAAAGCACCGGGCAGTGCGCGTTGAGCCCGTGGGAGACTTATGGCGAAGACAGGTTTTAACCCTGAACACAAAAAGGTGCTCGATGCAATGTTGTTGCATCTTCCCGGTGTTACCGTCGGGAAGATGTTCGGGTATCCAGCCTATTACATCCACCGGAAGCTTTTTGCATGTCTTTATGGAGACGGGGTTGGAGTTAAGGTGCCCGAAGATGTTGCGGCCCGTCTTTTGAGCAAAGAACAGGTCGTCCCGTTTCAACCGATGGGAAGGCCCAAGATGCGTGAGTGGGTCCAGATTAATCGCGCAACATCTGAAGATTACAGGTTCGATCAGGATACCTTCCTCTGCGCTGTCGAATTCGTGGGCACCCTCAATAAGGAATAGGAGCTTGCGCATGCGGAAGAACTCTTGTTGCCGGGATTGCAGGCGGAATGACAATGAATCTGGTCATGCCATTGACCTTTCGGGCACTCGGCTTTGGTTGGAACGGTGGTGGCATTCTTTTAACTCCTTCCATCCAAAGCGAGAAGCTCATAGCAGTTTGGACGAAGATAGAGCCGCTCCCTCTCGTCATTGTCAATCCGGTACTCATTATTGTTGGGCTGGTGCTTCTCGGCATCGGGCACGCTATTATCTATCGGTGGCTGACGGGACTGCTTGAGAGATCGGATATTTTTTCGCCGGAAAATCACCCGAACAGAAAATTATCGGGACTGATTTCCGCCGAGCGGGTGAGAGTGGAGGCGCCGTAGTAAATCCGATGATCGAGTGTTCGTGAGATTGGATGGTGAGGTCGAGGGAGGAGCTTTTGGGGACCATCACCGACTCGCTTGGGGTATAGGTTTGGCCCCCTTCTAGAAAATATTGCGCTACTCTGCTTTGTATTCTACAAAAGCGGCAACGATTTAGGAGCTTGGCTGAAAGAGAACAACGTTGCCTTGGCATCGAGAAAATAGAAGGTGATGAAGGTCTCGTCATCCGCTCCTTTGGGATAAATTCGTAAAAGATTGGGAGACTCATCGAAAGCCTGGGCTTTCGCCTCTCTGCTGCTATCAAAGGCAACCTTGCCCCGTACTCTCAGCCATGTGTCGTCAGCCCCTTTGTCTGATATCTCGATCTCCGGGCTCGCAACTAATTGCCTGTAGACATCCTTGGTTGTGTTCGTACAGAAATAGAGTAAATTA
>JBELAB010000026.1:0-13506 GCA_049509275.1 Syntrophobacteraceae bacterium
TTGAAAAAAGAGCGCCTGACATGATAAGAGCGGTGGACCGTGCGCGCAGCCATGCAGAACGCACAGACATTAAACGTGGTACGTTTGAAGGCAAGCCAAATGTTAATAAGCGCAGCAGGAGGTGAAGTTACAATGGTGTAAAGGTCTCGCTTCGCGGGGCTTCGCCCTGCTTCACATTGTGAAGTGGGCTTGCCCGGCCTCCCGTAGCGATATGTGAGCGCGTAGCGCGGAGGCCGACCGCTCATTCTCGACAGCCTACCCACCCGCGAGAGAGGGCGGGAGCGGGAGGCCTTATAACAATACAGCTTCACCGGAACGCCACACAGGAGAACCGCAATGACAAAAACCGGCAGTTTTCCGGAAAATCATAAGCGCACAGCGGTCATTATAGGGGCTTCATCCGGAATAGGCAGAGCTCTGGCTGGCGAATTGAGCCGTGAGGGCTGGCAGATTGCCCTTGCGGCCAGGCGGGTGGATCTTTTGGAAAACATAGCTGCCGACTGCGGCCCCGGCACACTTGTCCGGCATGTTGATCTTATGGAAAGCGAAAAAGCGGCTGCCGCAATTAAAGCCCTTCTCGATGAACTTGGGACGGTTGATCTCTTCGTCATAAGCGCGGGAACCGGCCACATAAATCCTGAACTGGAATGGGGCCCGGAGCGCGACACGCTGCTTGTCAACGTCACGGGGTTCGCTTCCATTGCGCAGGCGGCCATGCAGCATTTTTTCCGACAAGGGCATGGGCACCTGGTGGGAATTTCGTCAATCGCCGCTCTGCGCGGTTCCGGCATCGGCGCTGCTTACGCGGCCTCGAAAGCTTTCCAGGCGACTTATCTCGATGGCCTCCGCGATCTTGCCAGACGGCGCAAGATTCCCATAACGGTAACTGAAGCGCAACCCGGCTTTGTTGACACCCCCATGATGAAGGCCGCCCGCCCGTTTTGGGTCGCCTCACCGGAGGTGGCTGCACTGCAAATCCTGCGTGCCGTCAGAAGGCGGGCCAAACATGCCTACATAACCCGCCGCTGGGCGATTGTCGCATGGCTGCTCAAGTTGCTGCCACGGCCCGGGTAGGCTCAATTGGTCTCAGCCCGCTTTTTTGTGCATCCAAGGCCCCGAAGGCCCTCCCGTGCGCAGGCAGGAACACATTTTACTTGACCCGGGCGTTACGGATCATTTAGAATGACTCATTCTGGCTCACTTGCGGGTGTAGCTCAGTTGGTAGAGCACAAGCTTCCCAAGCTTGGGGTCGCGGGTTCGAATCCCGTCGCCCGCTCCAGGTCGAGAAGTTCCCTTCTTTTCAAGGAAGGGTTTCCCTTTTTGAGGGGGCTTGGAAGTCCAGGCCTGCTTCGATCAGTGGATGACAACTATTCTGGATTCTGAGTTAAAGTTAGTTCCTAACTGGAATTTGAAAATTGTCGGTCTGCTAGAAGAAGTGGGTTGAATGACCCACTTCTTTTTTTTTGTAATCTATAGGACGCGGAAGAGGCGTAGATTGGCTCAGAAGCTAAAAAAAGAAGACGAACTGATCGGTGAAATATGGAAACTTTTCGATCCGGTGATCGCCGCTCAGGGCATGGAAATACTTGAGATCGAATATCGACGCGAATCGATCGGGTGGGTCTTGCGTATCTTCCTTGACGGCGAGCGGGGAATATCGGTTGAGGACTGCGCTGCAATAAGCCGGATAGCGGGCGATTTGCTCGATGTTGCCGACTTGATCCAGACCCCGTACAATCTGGAGGTTTCCTCACCCGGTATCGACCGGCCGCTGCGAAAGCTCGAGCACTTTCAAAAGTATATCGGCGACATAATTGAAGCCCGCACGATATCTCCGATACAGAACCGGCGCAACTTCAGAGGTGAACTGAAACAGGCCTCTTTCGAGGGTGTAGTCATCGAGTGCGAGGCAGGGAACTATTCAATTCCGATGTCCCTTATTGAGCGGGCTCGGCTTTTATATTTCGAATCGATGGAGCGCAAAGCGCTTTCATCGGCGATTTTAAAAAAGGAATTATCTTGAATATGGAGGTAGTCTCTACTTATGGCCAGTGAACTCAAGCGGTTGATCGAGCAGGTCAGCAGAGAAAAGGGCATTGACCGCCAGACCCTGATTCACACTCTTGAAGAGGCCATCAAATCGGCCATCAGGAAGAAATACGGCGCCAAGCTGGATCTGGATGTTACCTTTAATGAGGAATATGGGGAGATCGAGGCATTCCAGTTCAAGGAGGTGGTCGAAGAGGTCATCGACCCGGACAAGCAGGTGGTTCTCTCAGAAGCGTTGAAACTGGACAGTGAGAGCGAGATCGGGGACGAACTGGGCATCAAGATGGATACGGAGACCCTGGGCCGGATTGCGGCACAATCCGCTAAGCAGGTCATCATACAGAAGATGAAGGACGCCGAGCGGGAAGTAGTCTATGACGAGTTCAGAGGCCGCAAGGGTGAGATTGTAAACGGCATTATCCAAAGAGTGGACAAAGGCGCCATCCTGGTAAATGTCGGGCAGGCCGAAGCCATCCTGCCTCAGAAGGAGCAGATGCCGAGAGAGGTGTTTCGGCAGGGAGACCGCATAAGATCGTATGTTCTGGATGTAAAAAAGATCAGCAAGGGCCCTCAGATCGTCTTGAGCCGGACCCATCCGCACTTTTTGATTCAGCTCTTCCATTCGGAAGTACCCGAGATCAGCGAAGGTATCGTGAGCATTATCAGTGCGGCGCGCGAGCCTGGGTCCAGGGCGAAAATCGCGGTCATCTCGAAAGATTCCGACGTAGATCCGGTAGGCGCTTGCGTTGGGATGAAGGGAACCAGGGTTCAGAATGTGGTCCAGGAGCTCCGCGGCGAAAAAATAGACATTATTCCCTGGAACATGGATCCTGCCAAATTTGTGGTAAATGCTCTTGCCCCGGCCATTATATCAAAGGTTATCGTCGACCAGGCCAACCGGAACATGGAAGTTATTGTGCCCGACGATCAGCTTTCGCTTGCCATCGGCAAAAGAGGGCAGAACGTGCGCCTTGCCTCCAAGCTCACCAACTGGCGAATCGACGTGAAGGGCGAGAGCCGGTACGAACGTCAGAAGCAGGCGGGCTATCAGTCGCTTCTGCGAATTTCCGGCCTTTCCTCTGAGATTGCCGATAAACTGTATGAATCTGGGATCGGTTCTCTTGAAGAATTTCTCGAAACCTTACTGGTCGAACTTGAAGACACTACCCGTCTATCCGCTTCGACCCTGGAAATGATGAGGTTTGAGGCCCAGCAACTGCTTCAGAAAGACGCCGAGGAGGGCGCCGGACAGGTTTTGGAAGAACAAGCCGAAAGTCAGCAGGAGTTAGAGCCCGGTTCAGACCAGATTCGGGAAGGATAAACCAGACTGTCAAAGGGCGGCCACATACCTGTGCGCACCTGTCTTGGGTGCATGCGCAAAAGACCTAAAGGGGAACTGGTGCGCCTTGGCCTGGACCCGGAGAGTGGGCGTGTTTTGATGGACACCAGGGCAACGATGAAAGGACGGGGTGGTTACGCCTGCCGGGAGTGTCTGCCCGATTTGCGCTTCAACAGGCGAATACAGCGGGCCTTCCGCAACGCGGCCAAACAACTCTTTGTGGTGCAAGAATCACCATTAAAGAAATAAATCTACACCCATGACCGATCCATCTCGGCTGGAAGGTGAAATGAATACTGAAGAAAGTGTTTCAAAGGGGGAAGGCTTCATGACGAGACTAAGGGTGCATGAACTTGCAAAAGAGTTGAACATGGACAACAAAGACCTGATTGAGCGGATCGAGAAACTGGGCATTCAGGTCAAAAATCACATGAGCACGCTGACCGACAGCGCCGTGCTCAAGATAAGGCAGCAATTTTCTGAAGTAAGACCCGTATCCGAAAAGGTGGAAGAGAAGCGCATCGGGCGGGAAGTAATCCGAAGACGCAAAAGAATCGATCTGCAGCCGGAGCCTGAAGCACCCCAGGCGCCAGCCGTTGAAACAGTGCCGGCTCAAGCTGTCATGGAAGGCATGGAACAACCACCGATCGATGTCCCAATTGAGACCCCGCCCAGTCTTGCCGCGCAGCCTTCGGAAGCCCCCGCCGAAATCGATCTGCCAGAGACTGCTCCCCCGGAGCTCAAAGAAGTCCCCGAGAGGGTAAAACCGGTTGGGCACCCCGAAAGGAAACGTGAAGCCGCAAGGATAATCAAGGCGGCCCCTTTAAGGGAGGAACCCAAAGCCCCCGCGCCAACACCGGGAGAAGAGGTGGAACCCGCCTCAGCGGTAGAGCCGGCTCCATCGGTTGTTATACCTGCCGTCCCGCCCCCGATTGAGCCCGTTGCTTTAGAGCCAAGGGGTCTGACGCCTAAGGTGGCCGGCCTGTCAAAGGGCGCCGAGATTGCCGAAGATGAGGAAGAAGAAGACAGGGGGAGAAAAAGAGGCAAGAAAAGAAGACGCAAAAAAACGAGAAAAGAGGAACCGGCAAGGATCATCAAGCTTCCCGAAATCATGGCCGAGGAAGCAGAAGAGGAGCCGGACCTCACCGAACTGGCCGCTCGCTTTATGGCCAGAGGGACTGAAATTATCGATCCTGCTTTAAGAGAGCAGAAGCGGCGCAAACCCGAAGAGGCGGAAAAGGCCAAAACGGGCCGCCGAAAGGAAGTCTTCCAGAAAGAGGACCTCTATACGAAGAAAGAGCTTGCCGCTCAGGATGACCGGGGCCGGGCCAGGGCCGGCGGGCGGGCATTCAAAGAGGCGCCTAAACCCGAGCCTGTTACCCAGAAGGTCGGCAAGAAGCGAATAAAAATAGATGAGGCCATTACGGTGGCAGGACTTGCCAAGCAGATGGGCCTTAAAGCCAACGAGGTTATCAAGAAATTGCTGCTCCTGGGGCTTCAGGCCAACATAAACCAGGCTCTCGACTTCGACACGGCGGCACTGGTGGCCTCCGACTTCGAATATGAAATCGAAAAGACAGCCTTTGAGGAAGATGACGTGCTCCAGATGAAAGAGGACCGAGCTGAAGAACTGGTGCCGCGACCCCCGGTCGTCACCGTCATGGGCCATGTCGACCACGGCAAGACGTCATTGCTCGATGCAATTAGAGATACCAAAGTAATCGAAGGGGAGGCTGGAGGCATTACTCAGCACATAGGGGCTTACCACGTAACGCTGAGTAAGGGTGATATCGTATTTCTCGATACTCCGGGCCATGAGGCTTTTACATCGATGCGCGCAAGGGGCGCCAAAGTTACCGATACAGTCATCTTGGTGGTAGCGGCCGATGACGGCGTTATGCAGCAGACCGTCGAGGCCATAAATCACGCCAAAGCCGCCGAGGTGCCGATTATTGTCGCCATAAACAAAATCGACAAGCCCAACGCCAACGTCGAAAGAGTCAAGCGTGAACTCTCCGAGCAGGGACTCGTTCCTGAAGAATGGGGTGGAAACACCACAATGGTTGAAATATCGGCCAAAAAGCGGACCGGGATCGAGGAACTGCTCGAAATGGTGCTCCTCCAGGCCGAGCTGCTTGAACTTAAGGCCAACCCGAACAAGATGACCCGGGGCAGAGTCATCGAGGCCAAGCTGGACAAGGGCCGGGGGCCGGTTGCCACAGTCCTGATTCAGGAAGGGACGCTCAGGGCCGGTGACATTTATGTCTGTGGAATTTATTCGGGACGGGTCCGCAATATGTTCGATGGACGCGGGCAGAAAATAGATGCGGCCCGGCCTTCCATTCCGGTCGAAGTTGTCGGTTTTCCCGGAGTGCCCAACGCGGGTGACGATTTTATCGTTCTGGCCGATGAAAAACAGGCCAGGGCCGTCGCCGAGCACAGGCTTCTCAAGTTCAGGGAAAAGGAGCTTTCCCGCTCGAGCAAGATTACCCTGGAGAACCTGTTCAATCAGATTCAGGATGGCGAAGTCAAGGAACTTAAACTTATAGTCAAAACCGACGTCCATGGTTCTCTGGAGGCAATCGTCGATTCGCTGGTCAAGCTTTCGACTTCCGAAGTCAAGGTCAACATCCTTCACAGCGGCACCGGTGCTGTCACCGAAACCGACGTTATGCTCGCTTCGGCCTCCAATGCTATCGTGATCGGCTTCAATGTGCGCTCGGATACGAAGGTCCAGGAACTGGCCGAGCAGGAATCGGTGGACATTCGTTACTATGATGTCATTTATCAGCTCCTCGATGACATCCGGAGCGCAATAGTCGGCATGCTCAAGCCAATTTACAAAGAGAACGTGATTGGCAGGGCGGAAGTACGACAAACTTTTCATGTTCCAAAAATGGGGATGATTGCAGGCTGCTCCGTGATCGAGGGCCGTGTGGAAAGAAACGCCAGGGCAAGAGTTCTCCGCGACAATGTAATCGTCTATGACGGCAAGATCGGTTCCTTAAGACGGTTCAAAGATGACGTCAAGGAAGTCAAGGCCGGATTCGAATGCGGCATAGGGATCGAGAACTTCAACGATGTCAAGGAAAGAGACATCATTGAGGCCTATGAGATTCTGGAAATAAAACAGGTTTATGAACCCGAGCAGGAGCGCAGGGCTGGTTCGTGAGGCGATCATGACCGTGGGCGTTGCTCTAGTGAGCTTCAGGCTTTATGAAATCCGCTCTCTCAAAGATAAGCGGAAGATAGTGAAAAGCCTGGTGGAAAAAAGCCGCAGCCGTTTCAACGTAACGGTTGCCGAAGTTGCCGACCAGGATGTTCATCAGAAGGCCTCCATTGGTATCGCTGTAATCGGCAACGATGGGCGCGTGTTGAACTCGCTTCTGGACCGGATAATCGATTTCATGGATTCACTGAGCCTGGCCGATCTGATCAGCCGCGAAATAGAGTTGATAACCATCTAAGTTGGATGCCGGGTATGGAATTCAAACGTTCCGACAGAGTGGCCGACCTGCTCCACAAAGAAATCGCGGAACTTGTTTTCCGGCGAGTGAAAGACCCTCGCACGGCCAACTTAACCATAAGCGGGGTTAAGGTTTCGGGCGATCTCAAGCATGCCAGGGTTTTTTTTTGCATTATGGGAGGGAGCGCAGACGAGGACGCGAAAAAGAAGGCAGGATCGGGGCTGGAGAAAGCAAAGGGGTTCATCCGGCTTGAACTTGGCCGGAGGTTGGCCCTGAGATATATTCCCCAGCTCGATTTCGAGTACGATACTTCTTTCGAATACGGTGACAAAATAGAAAGACTACTGAAAGAGCTGCATAAGGATGAATGAGCAAAAGACCCTTAAAATTCGAGAACTAATTTCGGCCATTCGAAAAAACGAACGATTTATGGTTGCCACCCACGTTCATCCTGACGGAGATGCAATCGGCGCCCTTCTCGGGATGAAGCTCATTCTTCAACGCCTCGGAAAGAAAGTCGATGTATATTCCCATGACCCGTTTCCTCCGGAATTTGAGTTTTTGCCGCAAGCACGGGCAACCCACAACAAACCACTTGAATCGGTCGAATATGAAGTGGCGATTCTTGTTGACTGCGGTGATTTCCAAAGAGTGGGCGAGGAGCTTTCGAGGTTCATCAGCAGGAGGGCGCCTTTCGTCATAAATATTGATCATCATGTCACCGACAAGCCGTTCGGAAACATCTACTGGGTAGAGACTTCGGCGAGCAGCACCTGCGAGATGTTATTCGATCTTTGCGTTAGTCTATCGCTTGCGCCTGACGCGGCCTTGTCATCAGTTCTCTATACGGGGATTCTAACCGACACGGGTTCGTTCAGGTATTCGAACACGAACAGGCGTGTTTTCGAGATAGTTTCAGTTCTGGTGGAAATGGGGGCCGATCCCGGCCATATAGCAACCCAGGTCTATGACTCAGCCACCCCCGAAAAGCTCAAGTTGCTTGCGCAAGTGCTGGGGACAATGGAGTTCCATGCCGGTTCGAGGATAGTGACCGCTGAGCTGAGCCGACCCATGAGTTCAGACTCCTCATCTTCCTACATGGACAGCGAAGGATTCATAAATCACCTGCGTTCAGTGAAATCGGTCGATCTTGCGATGCTATTCCGGGAAGTCAGTGACGGATTGGTTCACATCAGCATGCGGTCCAAGGGAGGCATCGACGTGGCCACACTGGCGCAGCGGCATGGGGGCGGCGGACACAGGAGAGCGGCTGCGTGCAGGGTCCGCGGAAGCCTCCATTCGATCCGGTCGATGTTTACCGCCGAGGCGGCAAAGTACATAAACTGAGTTTGGGAAATGGGAATCACCTTTCAATAGGAAGCATTGGTTTTGGACCAGGATAGGCTCGGAGTGGAACAGGCAGGCGGCGTACTAATTTTGGACAAGCCCGAGGGATTAACTTCGGCCAGGACGGCCGCCAAGATAAAGAGGCTGCTCACACCCCGCAAGATCGGCCATACCGGGACCCTCGACCCGTTTGCGACAGGCGTGCTCGTACTGTGTCTCAACGAGGCGACCCGAGCAGCCGACCAGATCACCAAGCTGAACAAGGTTTACAAATCGACCCTGCGTTTCGGGATTGAAACGGACAGCCTGGACAGGACCGGAAAGGTGGTCAGGCAAAGCGCCCTCACTTTTTGCGAAAAAGATTTGGTCGAGGTTCTGCAAACTTTTTCAGGTGCGTGCGTACAAACAGTTCCCAGGTTTTCGGCTGTCAGAGTCGATGGACACCGGCTCTATGAACTCAGCCGCAAGGGGATCGAAGTGGAGCGGCCCGAGCGCAATATATACATCCACTCGATTGCGCTGCAATCTTTCAAGTGGCCGGAGGCGGCAATTGAGGTCTGCTGCTCAAAGGGCACATACA
Organism: Syntrophobacteraceae bacterium; assembly: GCA_049509275.1. Lineage (GTDB taxonomy): Bacteria > Desulfobacterota > Syntrophobacteria > Syntrophobacterales > Syntrophobacteraceae > SbD1. Next base: position 8,783 of record JBELAB010000026.1, read on the forward strand.
TCAGGCAGCTCGCCTCGGATATAGGGCTGAAATTGGGAAGCGGAGCGCACCTGTCGGCACTTCGACGCACCAGCGTCGGGCCTTTCACCCTTGAGCGCGCAATCAGCATGGATGGAGGGACTTGCGCCGTATCTGCGGCTGCGGGGATTATCGGTCTCAATGAAGCTCTTTCCCATCTACCAACGGCTTTGATGGGAAATAAAATATTGTTGGGCCGGTTGAGAAACGGACAACTCGATCCGGAATGGGAAAAAAAACAGAAAGAGTGCTTTTGCACCTATTTTGACGCTGTACGGATCGTGACGGATGCAAATCAACTGGCCGCATTGTGGTGGCCGAATTCCGCTTCGAACGGATCGCGCCGCCTGCGTGTATTCCCATTTTGAAGTTGCCCCCGGACCGGCAAATTTGCAAGCCGATGTCTGCCAATTCCATAAAGGCAATGGTGAGATGGAAACTATGCGTACTGATAATTTGGAAAATCGGAAGGGTCGGATACCTGACTCTTAAAAACCTGCAACTGCAAGACGGGGCCTGATATAGACTTACCATCTTTTGAGGTCCTGTCTGGAAATCGGTGCGGGTGAGCGGTATCCGCACAAGAACTATCCTGGTTAACATCAAGGAGGAAAATAGCCGTGGTAATGACCCCAGAGAAGAAGAAGACAATTATTGATGATTTCAGAGTGCACTCGGCCGATACCGGTTCTCCCGAGGTACAGATCGCTCTTCTAAGTGAACGAATCACGTATTTGACCGAGCACTTCAAAAGCCATAAAAAAGATCACCATTCGCGCAGAGGGCTCTTGAAACTTGTCGGGCAGCGGAGGCAGCTTCTTAACTATTTGAAGCGCAAAAACGTCGAGCGCTACAACACCGTAATCGAACGGCTTGGATTGCGCCGGTAACCTCCATGGGCCACAGTCGCAAGTGCCGGCGCCCGATTCTCAATGCATTGCGGCGCAAAAATATTATTGAAAGAGGAAAAATAGATGAAACATACAATACAAGTTGAGGTTGGCGGACGGTCTCTGAGCTTCGAGACTGGAGAAGTGGCCAGACAGGCCGGGGGTTCCGTTTTGATGAGATACGGCGATACGGTGGTAATCGTCACCGCTACAAAGGAGGACCGGGTAAGGGAAGGAATCGATTTTTTGCCGCTCTCGGTGGACTACCAGGAGATGAGCTATGCGGCGGGCCGCATTCCGGGGGGTTTTTTCCGGCGGGAAATCGGCCGCCCGAGTGAAAAGGAGACTTTGACCTCCCGTTTTATCGACCGCCCCATTCGCCCGCTTTTCCCAAAAAAATGGCCGTTTGAAACACAGGTAATAGCCACCGTCATGTCGGTGGACATGGAAAATGAACCTGACGTGGTAGCCCTTACCGGCGCCTCGGCCGCTTTGCACGTGTCGTCGATCCCTTTTGGCGGGCCTGTCGCAGCGGTGCGTGTGGGCAGGGTGAATGGCGAATTCATAATAAATCCTTCGGCCAGCCAGCTTACCCAAAGCGATATGAACATCGTTGTGGCCGCGACCCGTGAGGCGGTCATAATGGTTGAAGGCGGAGCCGAGTTCGTACCCGAAGAAGACATTGCCGATGCAATTATGTTCGCTCACCAGGCCATAGTGCCTGTTGTCAACGCTCAGGACGAATTGCAGAAACTTGTAGCGAACCCAAAGGAAGTTCCCCCCGAGGTGGTGAGTGACCAGGCGCTTATCGACAGGATTTCGGATTTGGCCCTGGCCGGCATGGGGGAAGTAATGACCACCGCCGAGAAGCTGCCCAGGCGGGATCGAAAAAAAGAGCTGAAAATGCGGGTCAGGGATCAACTCGCTGCCGATTATGAAGGCAGGGAGAAAGAAATCAATGGGGCCCTTGACGAGCTTGAAAAAAAAGTAGTTCGCACCATGATGGTCGAGCAGCGCTGCAGGATCGACGGGCGACTTTTTGACCAGGTCCGCCCCATTTCCATCCAGGTAGGAAAACTGCCGCGCACCCACGGCTCGGCGCTTTTTACACGGGGCGAAACGCAGGTGATTGCCGTTGTTACTCTTGGCTCCTCTTCGGACGAGCAGAAGATCGAAGCGCTTGCGGGCGAGACGTTCAAGTCTTTTATGCTCCATTACAATTTCCCGCCATTCTCGGTCGGTGAGGTAAGACCCCTCAGAGGCCCGGGACGCCGCGAGATCGGTCATGGAGCGCTCGCGGAACGCTCCCTGAAGCCGTCTTTGCCTAAAAACGGTGAATTTCCTTACACCATCCGTGTGGTATCCGAGGTGCTCGAATCAAACGGATCGAGTTCGATGGCCACGGTCTGCGGCGCCTCTCTCGCCCTGATGGACGCAGGAGTGCCGGTCACGGACGCAGTGGCGGGCATAGCCATGGGGTTGATCAAAGAAGGCGATGAGTTCATAATTCTTTCCGACATTCTGGGAGACGAGGACCATCTAGGGGACATGGATTTCAAAGTGACAGGAAGCGACAGGGGCATCACCGCCTTCCAGATGGACGTAAAAATATCCGGAGTCAACCGGGAAATATTGAAAAGAGCACTCGATCAGGCCAAGGCCGGGCGGCTTCATATCCTTGAAAAAATGAAGGAAGCAATCGCCAAACCCAGGTCTGAACTTTCGCCTTATGCCCCAAGAGTTATAACCATTATGATCAATCCCGATAAAATCCGAGAGGTTATCGGCCCGGGAGGCAAGGTGATCCGAGCCATCGTCGCTGAAACGGGAGCCAAAATCGACATTGACGACAGTGGCCGAGTCGTTGTAATGAGCCCTGATGCAGAAGCATGTGACAAAGCAATCGCAAGGATCAGGAATATTACCACGGAGCCGGAAATCGGCCAGCTTTATATGGCGAGAGTAGTTCGAGTGACGGACTTCGGCGCGTTTGCCGAAATCCTGCCCAATACAGAGGGCCTGATCCATATCTCGCAACTCGAGAACAGGCGGGTTCGCAAGGTAACCGACGTTGTAAACGAAGGCGACGAAGTTTTGGTAAAGGTAATTGATATTGACAAGGACGGTCGGATTCGACTCAGCCGAAAAGCCGCCCTGCCGCCCGAACAGAAAGAACCATGATGATTTCGTGAGCTGTTTCGGGATATTGTGGTGAGCCGGGGTCCTGTCTCATCCATTAATTGTCTCCTTCACAATCAGGAGCAGGGACGGCTTAAACCCTGCAATTGCGCGCAAGGGGGGAAATTGTACCAGAAAACGGTTCTCCGCAATGGGATCAGAATAGTTACGGAAAAAATTCCATTCGCCCATTCGGTTTCTACCGGAATCTGGGTAAACGCCGGCTCCCGCGACGAAAATCCTCTTGAGCGGGGTATCACTCATTTCATCGAACATATGCTCTTTAAGGGCACAAAGCGCCGAAGCGCTCTCGACATCGCCAAGGAATTCGATTCCGTCGGCGGTTTTGCCAATGCCTTTACCTCCAAGGAGCATGTTTGTTTTCACGCCAAAGTCCTTGCCGCCCATCTTTCACTGCTGACCGATCTTCTTTCGGACCTTTTTCTCCAATCGGTCTTTGACCCCGCAGAGATCGAACGGGAGCAAAGCGTCATCGTTCAGGAAATACGCATGGTCGAAGACACGCCCGATGAATTCATCCATGTGCTTTTCCAGGAAGATTTCTGGAAGCAAAACCCTCTGGGGCTGCCCATCTACGGGACGGTTCAAACCGTTGAAAAGCTGGGCCGCAAGGCGATGCTCGACTTTATCGCCAATCGTTTCAACCCGGAAAGAATAATAATTTCAGCGGCCGGAAACCTCGATCATCAGAATTTTGTCGATCTGGTCGCTCCCTCGATGGAAACGCTCAACCACTCGATCCGACTACCTGAACGCTCTGCTCCGGATTATCATTTCTTCTCCAAGGTAATAAAAAAAGAGCTCGAACAGGTTCACCTGGTCCTGGGCATGCGTGGGACCTCACAGGTTGATGAAACACGGTTCGCGTCACATTTGCTCAACGTGATACTGGGAAGCAGCATGAGCAGCCGTCTTTTCCAGGAAATCAGGGAAAAACGCGGCTTGGCCTATTCCGTCTTCTCTTTTTGTCACAGCCATGAAGATTCCGGAATGCTCGGCATCTACGCAGGCATTTCTCCGGAGAACATACAGGAAGTTTTGCGGCTCATTAACGAGCAACTCTCCATACTTGCCCAAAAGCCCATTCCAGAGGCAGAACTGAATTCCGCCAAAGAATACATCAAGGGCAACATGTACATCAACGCCGAGAACAACGATTATCGCATGAACAGGCTAGCCAAGAATGAGTTTCTGTTCGGTCGCTACGTTTCTTTCGAGGAAGTCGAAAAAAAAGTAAACATGGTTACCGCCGAAGATATACAAGCCTGGTTCCGTTGCATTTACAGCCCGGATAAAATGGCGGCAATGCTCTATGGGCCTGTGGAAATGGAATCTGAAACCCCGGAAAACATTCTAAGGCAAGGATAGCGCCTGATGTCTCTATTTTTCCAGGTGCTCGCAAGCGGCTCCCGGGGGAACGCAATCCTGGTATGCAGCGCAAAGACGCGGGTTCTTGTGGATGCAGGAACCACCTGCAAAGAGCTGGTGGGCCGTCTCGAAAGGACCCCGGTTGAGGCAAAGGGCCTCGATGCGCTGCTCGTAACCCATGAACACAGCGATCATATCAGCGCGGCAGGAACACTTAGCAGAAAGTTCAACTTGCCGGTCTACATGACA
>JBELAB010000260.1:0-4838 GCA_049509275.1 Syntrophobacteraceae bacterium
TATGTGCTTGAAAACGCAATCCTGCCTATGCTGGAAGAATTCAAACCCGATCTGATCGTGAATTCCGCCGGCCAGGACAATCACTACTCCGACCCGATCACTAACATGAATTTCTGCGCGCATGGCTACGCGGAGCTGACGAGCCGGCTCAAGCCTCACATTGCCGTTCTCGAAGGCGGATATTCGATAGAGAGCGCCCTGCCATACGTGAACGTTGGGATCATCCTGGCACTGGCCGGACTCGACTACAGCGGGATTCGTGAACCGGGTTACGACCCGGAAAGACTGCAACAGGGACCGGAGATCACCCGGCGCATCCAAAAAGTCGTAGAGGAATCGCTCGAAGTATGGAAGCAGGGCGCCGGCATTCGGGAAAACAACCGCAAGAAGGGCAAGCTGTTCGAACGGGACCGCCGGATCTTTTACGATACGGACCACATAACCGAAATCCAGAGGGAAACGATCCGCGCCTGCCCGGATTGCAGCGGCCTTCTCACAATAGACTCACAATCCGACATCGGCCGCAGAATCTTTGCCGTACACATCCCGCGCAAAGCCTGCGAAGAATGCAGGACATCCGGTTATAAAGCATATGACTCGGCCGAAACACGGAGTTATAATCAGATATTTCTCCAGGATCGGACCTGTGACCAATATTTTTCGAAAAAATAGTCAATTTCAGCATGAGACCTTTTTTCATCAAGAATTTCAGTTTCGAGCAGCTTGAGCAGTGGGTTCGCTCTGTCGGGGAGAAGCCCTTCCGCGCCCGCCAGCTCTTCAGGCATCTTTATGCACGAAATATCTCATCCTGGAGCCAATGCAGCGACCTGAGCCGCGCCTTTCGCGCACAGCTTGAATTAAGCTCGAGCCTGGACGCTCTTGCCATTTCCCGGATTGACGAGGCGCCTGACCGAACCCGCAAGTACCTGTTTCGCCTCCATGACGGCAATTTCATTGAATCAGTAATTATCCCCGACCCGCCGAGGTGTACGCTTTGCGTATCCAGCCAGGTCGGGTGCGCATTCGGGTGCAAGTTTTGCCTGACCGGAAGCATAGGGTTTAAACGTAACCTCGAGACCGCTGAGATAGTTGATCAGGTATGCCAGGGGCTTCGAGACCCGGAGCTGGGGCCACAAATAAACAGCCTGGTGTTAATGGGAATGGGAGAACCGCTGGCAAACTATGATGAAGTCGTGCGGGCCATCCGCATTATAACGGACCCCAATGGACTGATGTTCTCACACCGGCGGGTGACCCTTTCGACCGTCGGGCTTATCCCTCAGATGAGGCGCCTGGGAATGGATTCGCCCGTAAACCTTGCGATAAGCATTCATGCGGCAGATGATAAGCTTAGAGATGAACTTATGCCGGTAAACAGGACATACCCGCTCAGCGAGCTTATGCCGGCCTGCCGCGAGTATCCGCTTCCGCCCAGAAAGCGGATCACCTTTGAATACATTCTGCTTGACGGAGTAAATGACAGTCCACGGCAGGCGAGGGAACTGGTCAGGCTCCTCGAGGGCGTTCGGGCAAAGGTAAACCTTATTGCTTTTAATTCGCATCCGGGGTCTCGCTTTCGGACTCCACCCCCGGAAAGAATCCTGGGGTTTCAGGATGTCTTGCGAAAAGCGAATCTAGCTGCGATAATCCGTAAAAGCCGTGGAAATGAAATAGGCGCCGCTTGTGGCCAACTTGCGGCAAAAAGGTAATTAAAATTGATGAATCGGTGAACGGGTCAATTGAAAAAGCACCGGCTCGCCGTTCGCCCATAATTTCAAGGGAACATTGACGTTGGGACCTGATTTTAGTAAACAAAACGGTTTGATTCCCGTGATCGTCCAGAGCTTTGAAAGCGGGAAGGTGCTCATGTTGGCATATATGAACGAACTCGCCTGGAACAAGACCGTCCAAACCGGAAAAGCTCACTATTGGAGCAGGTCCAGGCAGAAGCTCTGGTTGAAAGGCGAAGAATCGGGAAACATCCAGCTCGTTCGCGAAATTTTGATCGACTGCGATTCCGATACCATTCTGCTAAAGGTTGACCAGACAGGGGGAGCAGCTTGCCATACCGGTTTCGAAAGTTGCTTTCACCGATTTTTCATTGACGGCCGCTTTGAAGTGCGGGGAGTTCGAATCTTTGACCCCCGGGAGGTTTACAAGAAGTGAAACAGCTCATGCTTGGCATTCCGAAGGGAAGTCTCCAGGAATCCACCCTCAGGCTCTTTCAGCAATCGGGCTGGACAATATCGCTTTCCGAGAGAAACTATTTCCCGGAGATCAACGATCCATTCATCCGCTGCTCGATCTGCCGCGCCCAGGAAATGTCGCGCTACGTTGAGAACGGTACTTTCGACGTGGGACTCACCGGCCGCGACTGGATCATGGAAAATGACTCCAAAATCCATGTCGTGGCCGACCTGATCTACTCGAAAGTGAGCCAGCGGCCCGCAAGGTGGGTCCTGGCAGTGCCGATGGACTCCGCCATCCAAAACGAAAAGGACCTCGAGGGCAAAAAAATCGCCACCGAACTGGTAAACTTTACCCGGCGCTACTTCCAGTCGAAGGGCATCGGGCTGGAGGTGGAGTTTTCCTGGGGCGCCACGGAGGCAAAAGTCATTTCCGGCCTTTGCGACGCTATTGTGGAAGTCACCGAAACAGGCTCGACGATGCGCGCAAACGGCCTCAGGATCATTGACGAATTGATGCAGTCCAATACGCAGCTCATCGCGAACCTCGATGCATGGCAGGACCCCTGGAAACGCGACAAGATAGAGCACATTTCGCTGCTGCTCCAGGGCGCGCTGCGCGCCGAAGGTCTGGTGGCGCTAAAAATGAATGTGCCAAAGGAAAAAATCGAGGGCGTCATAGAGGTCCTGCCAAGCTTGAATGCCCCGACGATCGCCAACCTGTACCAGTCCGAGTGGCTTTCGGTTGAGACCGTAGTGTCCAAGGGCCAGGTCCGCGAACTCATACCCGATTTGATCAAAAGAGGCGCCGAAGGGATTATCGAGTTTACCCTGAACAAGGTGATCTAGAGACGTGGTCTGTAGAAGACTTGAGCAAATTACTTCGTTCATTGTCATGGATGTTTTGGAACGCGCCCAGGAAATGGAGCGAGCCGGAGAATCCGTGATTCACCTTGAGGTCGGCGAGCCTGACTTCAATACTCCCGAGGCCGTAAAAAACTCGGCGATAGAGGCCCTTTCCAGGGGCGACACCCATTATACGCACAGCCTCGGGACCCCCGGACTGCGCGAGGCTATCTGTAACTATTACGAGCAGACATACGGAGTTCGCAAAATCGATCCCGGCCGGGTGATAGTTACGTCCGGGACCTCCCCTGCCTTCCTGGTGGCAATGAGCGCCATTCTGGAATGCGGCGAGGAGGTAATTCTGTCCAATCCTCATTACGCCTGCCATCCCAATTTCGTGCGTTTCCTCGAAGCGGTCCCCAAGATGATCCCGGTCTATGAGGAAGACGGTTTTCAGTACAGGCCGGAAGCTATAAGGGCTGCGCTTACTCCCCGAACCAAGGCGATCCTTATAAATTCGCCCGCAAACCCGACCGGAAACCTGCTCGAACCAGACCGGATGGCCGAAATCGCCGATATGGGCAGGCTGATCCTAAGCGATGAAATTTATCACGGTCTCGTATATAAGGGCCGCGCGCGCTCAGCGCTGGAATTTACCGAAAACTGCATCGTCTTCAACGGCTTTTCCAAGCTTTTCGCGATGACGGGATGGCGGCTCGGGTACCTGATAGCGCCCGAGTACATCATCCGCCCGATTCAGAAAATGGTGCAGAATTTTTTTATCTCTGCAAATTCCGTCGCGCAAGCCGCAGGTTACACGGCGCTAACGGACCCCAGCGTCGCCGAACAGGTCGCAAAAATGCGCGAAACGTACAATCGGCGCAGGCAGTATATGATTGCCAGGCTGCGGGAGATCGGCTTCGGGATAACGGTTGAGCCGACCGGGGCCTTCTACGTCTTTGCCAATGCGCGCCGGTTTACCGATGATTCTTATTCCTTCGCCTTCGAAGTGCTCGAAAACGCAAAGGTCGGCGTAACGCCCGGAGTGGATTTCGGATCGAATGGAGAAGGCTACATCCGATTCAGCTACGCCAATTCGCTGGAAAACATCACGGAGGGGCTTGACCGGATCGAGCGCTACGTCAAGAGCAGGAAGCAGGAAGCAGGGAGCGAGGAGCGGGAATGAAGAAACAAGGAGCGGGGAGCAGGGAGCAGGGAGCAGGAATTAAGACCGCACCGCAAGAAGCGGGAAGCGGGAATTGCTTCTCCCCGCCCCCTGCCCTGTGCTGCCCGGATGCTTCGGCCATAACGTCGGCCGAATTCATCACATCCGCCGTGCAGCCCGAGCAGTACCCGCGGGATGAATTGCCAGAGGTGGCTTTCGCCGGCCGGTCGAACGTGGGCAAATCCGCTCTCATAAATTGCCTGATCCAGCGGAAAAAACTGGTCCGCACAAGCCGCACCCCGGGCCGCACTCAACTCATCAACTTTTTCAAAATAAATGATTCCTTCCTGTTCGTTGACCTGCCGGGATATGGATACGCCAAAGTGTCTCAAAGCCTGCGCGCAAGCTGGGGGCCAATGATCGAGACCTACCTCGATTCACGCAAAAACCTCCGGGGCATTGTCCAGATAATGGATTTGCGCCATCCGCCGACCCCGGATGATATAAGCCTATGGTCCTGGCTGAAGGAGAAGAAAATCCCGGCAATCCCCATCCTGACCAAGGCCGATAAACTATCCCGGGCAAAATGGAACCCCCTCGCCCAAGCCGCCGGGCGCATTCTCGGAATATCACCCGATGAA
>JBELAB010000261.1:0-4835 GCA_049509275.1 Syntrophobacteraceae bacterium
AGCGGGTAGGATTACCGGCGTCACCGGCGGGGAGGTGATGGGTCAGTTCCTCCAGGTTTACCCAGGTGGGTATGAGCTTTACGCAGAGCGAGGCAAGCAGGTAGGCGAATATAACAGTGCATATGAAGGAAATTATTCCCTTCCATGGCTGGGGAAGCTGTATTATAGACCATGGCTTCATTCGCCACACGTTTGCGGTCATGAACAGAATTATGATCATCCATTCCCACCAGCCGAACACCCAGTGCAGGTGACCTATGCCCGCGATACTGGTCCACCATGGGCGGCCCATGGCGCTCGCCGTTCCGAGGCTTGATTCAAACACTCCCCCGAAAAAAGGCACAATGAGGACCGTGTAGAAGAAAAGAGTCAACAGAGTGGTCCATCCGAGTTCCGCACATCCTGCCTGGGGCTGAGTGAGATCGCTCGGGCGCACGGGCCATTTCCCAAAAAGAATGGTCACAAAAGGGTAGCTGAAAAACCCGATGAGCACGAAGGCAACGATCGCGCTCTGAGCAAGGTGCATCGTCTGCATGGTCTTCAGCGGCAAAGACTTGAAATCGGGAAGAACCGATTTGCCGGCGGCAATCGAATCGGCAATCACCTTGTTGATGTTGGCCATCGAGAGCGGCACAAGCTTGCCCGAGTCAGCAAGTTCATTGAGGTTGTGCTGGCTCAGAAAATTGAAACCCAGCCCCAACACTCTGTAGAAAATAATATCAAGAACGAACCAGACTAAAATGATATTCACTATGGTCTGGATAACTCCTCTTACCGGCGGGGAAAGGTTTTGAAAAGGCCAGTCGCCAAAGAACATGTGTTGCCAGAGACCTACGAGAATCATCATGGCGAGGTACATAACGAATGGGTATGGAAACCATCCCACCGGGCCTCTGGGATCGCTGAAAATAAACCATGTCAACCACGCGACCAGGAAGAATACAATGTTTGAAATGATACCGGTAGCCGGCTGGCCCCATCGTGGTTTCATAACGTCTGCCATAGTTCCCTCCTTCTTGAATGAATGCTGTGCTTTTTATTTATGTAAGTGCCCCGATTCGCGGCATTCTGAGACTACCTCACCTCCTTCCGGTTCAGACATCATTGGCCAATGGTGGACCTGATCGCTGGCAAACTGTTCACAATATGTTCTCAAAAAGGTTGGAGCGGGTGCGGAAAGGAAAGATCAGACCAGGGCGGGGGTATCCGATATCAGATTTGCTTTCAGGTATTGAGGATGTTCCCACCGATCCGATCAGGTGCAATATCCCCGGGTGAAGCTATTATCCGTTCCTGACCAAATAGAGCGAGAGGCTATGACAGAGCCGGCGATGAACAGGGCAAATTGGTGCAATACAGAACTCAGGGATTTGCACATTTTCCTACTACTCCAAGTCAGACCGGAGAGTCAAGCGGAATTTGTTTGACAATGCCTTTACACTCTGGTTAACTCCACAGACGGGTGTCGCTATGTGACCTGCTCGAGTGGGTTGTTCGTTCGATCAATTGCTCAAAGCTGTTTTGGCCGTATTTCCCGGGTTGCCCTCTTGTTCGGCGAGATGTCCCCTGGTCAGGTTTTTATTTCTTCCCCGGTTTTTTGGATCGTCGAATTATAACTACATAATTGTATATCTCAATTGCTTGTGCTTGGTCGAATTTCGGCTGTTTGTTTTAACAGGGCGCAAGGCGACCCGATCTTTCAGGCTGAAGCTGTTTTGAACAGGACCCTCACTCATCGCTCTCAGGAGGTAAAAGAATGGGAAAAAAAGTTCTTTCCGAATCAGCGCTCGAGTGCATTGAAAAAGAATACGCCGAGTGGCTGGACGAATACCGGAAGGCTGTCAGAAAAGTGCCGGAGCGGCTCGCCAGGTTTTCCAGCGTTTCCGACCTGGAGGTGAAGCCGCTTTACACTCCACTCGATGTTTCAAACAGGGGCTTTTTGGAAGACATTGGCTTTCCCGGTAAATACCCTTTCACCAGGGGCGTTCAGGGCACCATGTACCGGGCCCGCCTGTGGACCATGCGCATGTTCGCGGGACTGGGCACTTCCGAGGATACCAACAAGCGGTTCCACTATCTGATTAATCACGGTGAAACCGGCCTCAGCACCGCTTTCGACTTCCCAACTCTGATGGGATACGATACGGACTCCGATCTTGCGCGGGGCGAGTGCGGCAAATGCGGCGTTGCAATCGACACCCTGGAGGACATGCAGCGGTTGTTCGCAGACATCAACCTGGAGGAAGTCACCGCGTCGATGACGATCAACCCTCCCGCTTCGATAATATGGGCCATGTACATAGCCAACGCCGAAAACGAGGGTTACTCCCGCAAGAAGCTTGGCGGCACAATTCAGAACGACTGCCTGAAAGAGTTCATAGCGCAGAAGACGCTCATGCTTCCGCCTGAGCAGAGCCTGAGACTGGTAACCGATACGGTTGAGTTTGGAACCAGGGAGGCGCCCCGCTGGAACACCATCAGCATAAGCGGCTACCACATCAGGGAAGCCGGATCGACTGCCGTTCAGGAACTTGCTTTCACGATCTATGACGGCATTACCTATGTCGAGGAAGCGCTCAAGAGGGGGCTGAAAGTTGACGAATTCGCCGGCCGGCTCTCCTTTTTCTGGAATTCCCATATCGATTTTTTCGAAGAAATAGCGAAGATGCGCGCGAGCCGGCGCATATGGGCAAAGATCATGAAAGAACGTTTCGGGGCGCAGGACCCCAGGTCCATGCTGATGCGCTTCCATACCCAGACGGCCGGGTGCTCGCTTACCTCACAGGAACCTTACAACAATGTCATCCGGACCACCACCGAAGCTCTTGCGGCGATTATGGGCGGCACCAATTCTCTGCATACCAATTCGCTCGATGAGGTCTACATGATCCCCAGCGAGGAAGCTGTGCTCATCGCGTTGCGCACCCAGCAGGTACTGGCTGACGAGTGTGGTGTCACGCACGTGATCGATCCGCTGGCCGGCTCTTATTTCGTCGAGGCCCTCACCGACAAGATGGAGGAAGAAGCCAACGTCTATATCCGCAAGCTTGATGAAATGGGCGGGATGGTTGCGGCCATAGAACGGGACTACCCGCAGATGGAAATTGCCGATGCGGCTTTTCATTTCCAGCGGCAGGTGGAGAGCGGAGAGAAAATCATAATCGGGGTGAACAAATATACTTCCGACCGGCCGGAACTGGAATTCGTCCTCAAGATAGACGATGAGATCGAACGGATGCAGGTCGATCGCACCAACCGTTTCAAGGAAAAGCGCGACAAAGTCAGGTTCCAAAAAGCGATGGACGAGCTGAGGCGCAGATGTGAAGGCCCGCCGTGCTGGGAAAACAATGTCATGCCCACCCTCATAGAGGCGGTCCGGGCAGGAGCGACAGAACAGGAATGTTGCGATCTGTACAGGGACGCCTTTGGAGTCTATACGGATCCCGGGACTTTCTAGCTGAGGCTGAATTCAATCGAACTATGTTGACTTCCATTAAGGAGGCAGGTTTCCATGGAAAAAGCGAGGAAACTTCGTATATTGGTTGCCAAACCGGGCCTGGACGGCCATGACCGGGGCGCCCGAATTGTAGCTCGCGCTTTTCGCGATGCGGGCTTCGAAGTCATCTACACCGGATGCCATCAGACCCCGGAGCAGATCGTGAGCACCGCCATCCAGGAAGACGTGGACATGATCGGGTTAAGCATCCTGTCGGGCGCGCACACATATTCTTTTCCCCGGATACTTGAGCTTTTGAAGGAAAACAACGCGCAAGATATATCGGTAGTAGGTGGAGGCATATTTCCTCTCGAGGATATCTCCAAGCTCAAGGAGATAGGCATAAAGGAATTATTCGAACCCGGCGCAAGACTCACGGACATCATAGACTGGGTCAGCAGCAATGTCAGTCCGCGCATGGGGGCTGTTCTAAAAAAATAGACAAACCGGGAGGGCAAGCGGCGCATTCCGACATCAAATCATTTCATGATTCGACGGGAATTCAGCTCCACTGCCTACTTGCAGGGTTTAACGCATGGACATTATTGAACGGATCGTCTCTGGCGATGTGAGAACCGTAGCTCGTATGCTTCGAGATATAGACGATGAGATTCCCTCGGCCATGAACATTCTGCGGGAACTCTATCCTCATACGGGCAAAGCCTATGTTGTCGGTTTCACCGGCTCCCCGGGGGTTGGCAAGAGCGCCCTTGTCGACCAGATCGCGGTCAACTATCGCAAGGCGGCAAAGACGGTCGGGATTTTAGCGGTCGATCCGACAAGCCCGTTTACGGGGGGGGCCATACTGGGTGACCGCATCCGCATGCAGCGGCATTTTCTCGACCCGGGTGTTTTCATCCGCAGCCTTGCCACGCGCGGCCATTTCGGCGGCCTCTCCAAATCCACCAACGATATGGTAAACGTTCTGGACGCAGCGGGTAAGGACGTGATTCTAGTGGAAACGGTGGGTGTGGGTCAGGACGAGGTGGAAATCGTAAACAGCGCCCACACGACCATACTGGTGACAATACCGGGAATGGGGGATGAAATTCAGGCGATCAAGGCCGGCATAATGGAAATCGGCAATATTTTCGTGGTGAACAAATCAGATCGCGAAGGCTCCCGCAAGACCGTCCGCGAACTGAGGAACCTGATCGAGCTGGGCGCCAGAAGGAATAACGGTGGGGATTGGGAACCGCAGATCGTGGAAACAATAGCCACAAAGGGCCAGGGGATCGAAGATCTCTACGAGGCAATCGAAAAACATAGGGCCTATCTTCTTGCCACGCATTCCGGGAAGTGGCGGCAAATTCTGGAAAAACGCGCCAGAATCCAGCTC
>JBELAB010000262.1:0-4800 GCA_049509275.1 Syntrophobacteraceae bacterium
CTTAAGCCCCGTAGAATAAATTGCGAGCTTGAAATCCGGGGCTTCCTTCCTTGCGGCCTCTTCATATCGCGGGTCGGTCAGCAGGTATTGCGTCGCTTGGGTTATCAGGAGATAACCGGAACTTTCAGTCAACAGAAGGTCCTCGGCTTCGAACCCGCTCAGGTAGTAGCGGTTTTCCGGGACCGACACGACAAAAGTGTCAAGTTTCTCTTGCAGCATGAGACTGCGAAAACGATCAAGTCTTTGGGAAAAGGGATTGTTTTGCATGTGTCCCTTCCAGCTCCTTCAAGTGATTTCATTCAACGGCAAATAAACAGGCGCTCCACATTGCGGGATAGTAGACATCCAACAATTGCTTGTCCAGTGTCGATTCCCGGATGGTGAAACCCGCATTTGCTCTTTTATAATTTGGAGTTGGAGCTGGAATGTTTATGAAAAATAATGATTACAAACACTTACTCCAGAGAGGAATGCAGGATGAAAAAGGACTGCATCTATCTCGATATGGCATTGACTTTAAAGAACTTCCAACCTGTTGCCAAGCACTGACTCGATATGCTCCCGGACCTGCTCGATCTGCTCGCTGGTTGCCTGGGAACCCAAGCAAAAGTTTTCACAATCTAGGACGTCAATCAACCCTTCCCGATACATCTGAAACCAGAACGGCATTGTAGGGTGAAACCCGATTGCAGGGTCCGGCGAATCAGGAAATTCAAGATATATCGGTCCCTTGAATATCTCTCTTAGCCACTTGAGAGCTTCCCTTCCCGCGCTGGCGCGCTTCTTGCCGGAGACCTCCAGGTGATAGAGCGTAATTTCCTTGCTCCCATCGTCAGTGAGACAGAGGCTCAACTCTCCCTCGAATCGTCCTGGAACCTCAAACCGCAGGACCTCCATCTGCCCGAAGCCTTTGAGGACAGTGAGCAATTCCGCAATGGAGAGGCTACTGTAGTACGCCTCCCATTTGGCGCCTTTCCATTCCACACTTGCCATCTGAGCGAGCTCCTGAAATTCTGATCGAAAATTTCTCCGGAATAGCTTTGAACGCAGGGCCGCTCATCTTGCGTTGGGCCGCCGATACCGCACGGCGCACCAGCGGATCCCACGCGGGATTAAAATGGCAGGAATCGCTCTGTTCGTTCTGGACAACCACGCAAGAACTAAGGGGTGGGGCTTGCTTTAAGCAATCCATGCTTTCGAAAAGCAGGATTCAGAAGCGCTTGCCTTTCTGGAGAACAACTGGATGAATCCCCAACTGCTGAATCTCAGGGTAAAGCTCATAGAGGCTGGACTTGATTTGGTCAATGCGCATCATGGAGGCTCCGATCGAAAATGAGGTGGAGAAACAGATTGAGAAATTGCTGGCGCCGGGTTTTTGCGGCGCCTGAACTAGAACCGGCGGATAGTGGATTCTTTAGTGACGCGTCTGTCTCAAAGCTTCAAAAAGAGCAATTCCCACAGTAGTTGCAAGGTTCAGACTACGAACCCTGGCCCTGTCGATCGGTACCCTTAGCACGTCTCCAGGGTAGAAAGCAAGCAATTTTTCGGGCAGACCTGTCGTCTCCGGCCCGAAAACCAGGCAATCTCCGCTCCGGAAAGAGAAGTCATAATAGAGCGTGGAGGCGTGGGCTGAAAAGTATACCAGGCGCGAATGCCGTATATCCATATGAGCGGCGTCGAAATCCGGATAGAGCTTCATGCGGACATAAGGCCAGTAATCGAGGCCCGCCCGTTTGAGGTGCTTGTCCGTAATTCGAAAACCAAGCGGCCCGACCAAGTACAAAGGCGTGTGGGTGGCGGCGCAGGTCCGCGCAATATTCCCGGTGTTCTGCGGTATCTCAGGCTGATAAAGGAGGACGCCGAGCCTTTCGCGTGGACGCGAAGGATCGCGACCGGGTATATCCTCGGGATTTTGGTGCGTATTGATGGCGGTGGAGATCAATCGCCGTTCCGGTTGCGAACTGCCCGCACGAAGAAGTTGGCGTAATTTTCCTCTACGAGATACACGTCGCCGTAATAAAAATCGGCATAACAGGCCTGATGTCCATGGCCCTCGGACTGTGTCGAGGACCAGCAATTGCGCTGTTTCTCAAATACCGGATCAATGTAGAGGCCGCTGATTCGGTTTTCTTCGGGCAGAATGAGGCTGGCCAATTCATCTTTGGTAGGATAGCGCCAATCGTTGTATCCCGCAAAACACTCAGCGTTGAGCTTTTCGATATATTCAAAGCCGTCTTTCCAGACGATCCTGTCGATACACGCGCCTCGCTGCCACATAAGACCGGTTTGCGTGTCCAAGATGACTTTTTCTTTTTCCAGAATAAATCTTTGTTCCATGATACCTCCCGGCATGCATCGATTTTGCCCTGGAACCAGACGGCGCAGAGCGGGGATCAAACTAAAGAAGTATATACACAATTAAGGGAAAAAACAAAATATAGTAAGATGGGATTGTTTCTATTGATTATCAGGAGGATCGGAATTCGCGCCTCGAAAATCTTGCCGTGCTGTATCGAGCCAATCTCTGCTTTCTCCCCGGACCAGGATCTGCACTTACAATAACCGTCATAACGAACCGATCTTAGTGGTGCGATGGAAAGCAGTGAATGTGACACTTACTATCACTCTCCACAGTATACGGCGCCAGGCGTCGCGGAACCTTGTCCGGTTCCAGCAGCCAAATATGCCGGTCCTTAAAGTACTCGATAAGCTTCCTGTTCGATCGAGGATCCATTTCTCTGGCCCAAACTACCTTCGCGGAGTCAATATCGGCTCGGTTGAAAATCCACTCATCGGGATGAAAGAGCGCCGGGTCATAACGGACGATAACAAGGTGCTTTCCTTCTGCCTGATTGAGGCTACACTCCATTTTGTGACGGTCCTGGCTCCAGTTTGGCGGCTCCCGGTATTTCCCAAGCGCAAACGAAGCCAACGCGGATACGAGCAGCAAGGGCAGCGTCGCGCGCACCAGGAATCGCCCAATTCTTCTTCCATGCCATTTGGCCAGTTGCACTTGACGAAGCGATTCCACCACGAGCAGAATGGCAAGTGATGAAGCCGGAGCTGCGTAGTGCGGCAGGCTCCATGCTTCCGACAATATCGCCGCAACAAGAAGCGCCCATGTTCCCAGCGCAAATTGAACGCTCCTGCGGCGCAGCATTTGCCGAAGTTTAACAAAAAACGGCGTAAACAGCACTCCGACAAAGAAACACCAGAGCGCTAAGATTTTGTGACCCGTCGCCACAATCGAGCCGTGAAACGAACGCAGGCTCAGGAAACGATTGCGCCTCCAATCCGCATAAAGCTCCTTCAGTACCTGGTGGTTATAAACCGGTTCCGGCCTCAGAGACATCCATAAAAAGGGCGGCGCAACCTGATAGGTTGATTCATGAACAGAGTATGGCAGAAGCAGAGGGTTACCTGTGACGCGATAATTATAAAAGCCCATCCATAGCCCGGTTGGAAGCAGGACCAGCAGCATTGGCGCCAGCACGCGGTTCAACACGGTTCGTAAACCGATGTCCCTTGCTCTTACGCACCATGCACCTAAAACTGCTATAACGGGTAAAGTGACAACCAGTCCCTCGAACGGCCGGCTGTTCACCAGTATCGCCAAACCGGCAGCCAACCAGAGTGCGTCAAGGGGCTTTTGTTTTTTCATGATTCGAGGTAAGGCGCCAAAGACCAGGGCGCCGCCCAACGCCGCCACCGCGCCCCCCCAATAGCTTTGACTCCAATAGGCTTGAGATGCGGAGGCGCCTATGAAATAGGGTCCGGACAATACTATACGCACAACGGCTACCAGGCCGCCTGTCCATGCCCACCTTACCGGGACCCATCCGCACAGCATCCAGCAAATGGAAGCGCATGCTGCGGCGGCGCTCAACCACACACCTACTATAGGTTGTCCAAAAAATACTTGTCCGAATGCCAATGCCAGACCTTGCGCGGGGGGATATTTCGAGGCGTATGTAGGCTGCTGGATGACATGCAGACTCTCGAAGTGTTTCCATAGAGGGTGCGGAGGGTTTGTAAGCCGGCCCTGTGCGAAAGTATCAGCGGCCAAAAGATAGCTGGATTCATCCCCAATGACAGGCTGAGGTATGCCCGCGAAGATGGTCAACGAGGCGCCTGCGAGAAAGGCGAGGCCCCCGATCAAACAAATGGCAACCCATGGACGCTGAAAAACTCCTGGAAACCAGAACGGGGTGAGAAACCTTTTGGATCCTTTAACGAATTTGCCCCAAATAGAGACGGACAGAAACAGTAAGACGAGCGAAAACCCCTCAATTAACATCTGCATCGTTTTACAACCCGCATATAGCACTCACAATCGAAGTTGCCGGTGCGCTGAACGTGAAACGCCCATGGACAAGGAGTTTCCCCGAGTTGCTCTACGATGACCCGCAGACTAATGCACAGGTTCATCCGGCTACACCCTTCACCTAATATTTAACCCATTGACTTTTTACCATGTTTAGAAAGTCATCACATAGGGAAAGCGCATCTTGTTTCATTTTTCAATATTTCACGGGAACATGGTCCCAAATGGCTGGATTGACACATTGAATGAGACTGCTAACCAGGATTTAGCGCGTAATTGCTATTCCAGCGGCAGCGCGCGGCCCAGCGCCAATTGATTTCTCCTGCCGTTGCTTTCAAAATAATTTCATGCATCGTATCATTGCCCGCCCCGATGCGGACAGCGCGACCTGCCTGCATTGTGCCATTCCTTTTCACCTCCTTAGGAATGGCACTTTTAACATTACGACCACCTGTCCCAAAAAAGCGGACATTTCA
>JBELAB010000263.1:0-5720 GCA_049509275.1 Syntrophobacteraceae bacterium
ATCGACGTGGACATGGTTTGGGTCTCCTCCGTATTGTTCGATTGCCGTCAAACAAAAACGGAACCCTGCCATGTCCTTTTTTATTTTTCAACTATCCGGGTACGCGTTTGCCGGAAGACCCATTTTTTTGGGAGGCCACCCGCCGTCGGCCCACCGCGACTGAAAGACGCAGTCCAATGTGGGCCGGCGCGGGTTGTGCCGCGTAACGCACTAATGTGCGCGTAGCGGCTTTTACATGTTGGCAGCGGACAGTGTGCTTATCAAGAATAAGGCCGTACAATCGTTGGTGCAGGCACATGAGTCGCAACTCGTAAACTACCTGGCAATCACCGGCATAGAGATCGGACTGTTTCTGAACTTTGGGGCATTGAGTCTACAGGTTAAACGCAAGTATCGCACGTATCGTGCAAAAGGCGAAACAGCGCAGTGGCCATAACCTCGCGGAGCGTTGAATTTGTTGTGAATCCTGTAAATCCTGTCTAAATCCGTCTTGCCGTCAGATCACCGGAAAGCACATTATCAAAAAATTCAAAATGGACCCAAAAACTCCTCGATTCCCAGTTCTTTTGCCCGCTCCATGACGTTTCCCGCCACCTCAGGGGCCATTTCAATGTCGGCAGGCCAGGGACGGGTATGGCCGTCCTCGACGCTTTTTCTCGTGGCGTCAATGGCCATTCGCCCGCCTTGCCTAAGAATGTCCCTTCTGGGATCGACATTATTAAACACCTTCCAGAGCACGAGCGAATAATCCCGGAGGTCTATCCAGGAGTCGAGCAGGACCAGTATGGAAAAAGCTCTTAGCGCCCGTTTGCTCAGCAGCCTCTCGGACATGGTTCGGCCCGGAGTGCAGCCGTCTTTGGAGAAAGCAACAAGCAGCAGACGGTTGCAGACATCAAGCGGGGGAGAATGGAAGGCGGAAAGCAGGGCGGATGTTTTGTTCAGACTTTTTTCGATAACCTCGTCTGCCGGAATTTGCCCGGCCGCAGGCTTGCGCCTTTGCCTTTCGTCCGGACGCCTGCTCGTCGCATCGATCCCTATCTTGGCCCCAAAAAGCGGATCAGGGGCGCTGTGGTCCAGGACGTCCAGGACGCCTTCGGTAATATAGAGATCGCTTTCCACGTCAACTTCATTTAGGACCGTCTCCAGGACCTTTCGGGGATTTTTCAGGTCAACTCCGCTGTCTACAAGCGCCACAGCCTTGGAAAAACTCATTTGCCCCTGCCCCCATACGGCGCTCATTATCCTGCGCGCGTGCCCCGGATATTCCTTATCGATCGCCATTACCACGATGTTGTGGAACACCCCTTCCCAGGGCATCCAAAAATCGCGCACCTCGGGATGAAGTGCGCCCAGCAGCGGGAGGAATATTCGCTCGGTGGCCTTGGCAAGCCAGCAGTCTTCCATAGGGGGGCGCCCTACGATGGTTGCAGCGTAAACTGGGTTTCGGCGATGCGTCAGCGCCGTCAGGTGAAATACCGGATAGTCGCCAACCAGTGAGTAGTACCCGGTGTGGTCGCCGAATGGTCCCTCCTGCCGGAGTTCTTCGGGGTCCACGTATCCTTCGAGCACGAATTCAGCCTCGGCCGGGACCTCCAGGTCAACAGAGACGCATCGGGCCATCCGGACCGGTCTTTGCCGGATAAAGCCGGCCAGCATCATCTCGTCTATTCCCCTGGGAAGGGGGGCGGTGGCGGCATAGGTCACCGCAGGGTCGGTCCCGATTGCGACCGCGACAGGCATGCGCCTGCCTGCCTTGCGGTACTCCTGGAAATAGTTCGAGCCGTCTTTGTGGATGTGCCAGTGCATACCGGTCGTATTTCGGTCAAAAACCTGGAGGCGGTACATGCCGGCGTTTCGCCTGCCCGTTTTCAGACTTCGCGTGATCACGACCGGAAGCGTAACGAAAGGGCCGCCGTCCTGCGGCCAGCACTTAAGGACCGGCAGCATGGACAGGTCGATTTGTTCTCCCCTGTATATGACTTCCTGGCAGGCGGCCCTCGATGTCCTGCGGGGCAGAAATCTGATTAACTCGAGCCCCATTGGAAGCAGCTTGGCAAGCTGCCGGAGCGATTTTGGAGGCCCTATGCGCACGAAGCGATCGAGCCTTTCGGCCAAGCTGTCCAGGGAGTCCGTTCCAAGGGCCATGCAGATCCGGCGCTCGCTCCCGAAAGCGTTGGTCAGAACGGGAAAGCGCGATTCGCGGACATGCTCGAACAGCAGGGCTTTGCCACCCCCAGGGGCTTTGGACGCCAGGTCGGTAATGCACGTTATCTCGAGTTCACTGGAAACGGGGGCCTTTACGCGGAGCAACTCGCCCGCTTTTTCCAACTCCGATATGAATTCACCCAGGTTTTGGTATGCTCTTTTCATCTGCTTTTAATCCTGTAAATCCTGTCTAAATCATGCTTCACCGGGTCACATCAACCACGTTCCCGCCAGGACCCCGAGGAAGAGCAGAATGGATATCGCGCTGTTTACGTGGAAAAAGGCGACGTTCACCTTGTCCAGGCAATCCGGTCGGACCAGCTTGTGTTCGGCAAAGATCAGGAAGCCGATCAGCAGTAGGAAGAGGAGATAAATTCTTCCGAGATCGAAGGCAAAATAGACCAGAAGCAGAGAGACAAACGTGAGCGCATGCAGTCCGGTGGAGAAAAACAAAGCTTTTGCGGCCCCCCGGCAGGCGGGCAGTGAAAACAGGTCCTGGTCCCGGTCGAACTCGATGTCCTGGCACGAATACAGAATATCGAAGCCCGCGATGTAGGTCATGAGCGCAAAAGAAAGCGGCAGTATTCTCCACTCCAACTGACCGCTGACAGCGACCCAGGCCCCGGCAGGGGCCAGGCCGATGCCGAAGCCCAGGACCAGGTGGCACAGGCAGGTGAACCGTTTCGTGAATGAATAGAAAAGCAGGACCACCAGGACCGGTACTGACATTATCAGGCAGATACGTCCGAGCAAAGCGGCGGACATGATGAACACGGCCGCCGAAAGCGAAACGAGAATGAGCACCGAAAGCAGGTCAACATGCCCTGTCACGTGAGGACGATTTGCCGTGCGCGGGTTCAGACGGTCATAGCGATAATCGGCAAAGCGGTTGAACCCCATGGCCGCCGACCTGGCCGAAGCCATTGCGACCATGATGAGGGCAAAGGTCCTGAAACTAACCGGGTAATATCTGTTTGCAAGCAGCACGGCCGCCAGAGCGAACGGAAGGGCAAAAACCGTATGGCTGAACTTTATAAGCCTGCCGTACGTATGGACTTTATCTATCCACATCATCCCGGGCCCGGTTTCGCTTGTTCGAAAAGGATAAATTGCTGTAAGTGTTCACCGCTGAGGCTTATACCTCGCGAAGCGGGGAGCAGGGAGCAGGGAGCAGGTGGCAAAAGCTTCCCGCTTCTTCTTTTACAGTTGCAACTATACTATTTTCAGAAAACTTTTTCCACACACTCCGGACACCTGAGCGGATCGCGGAAAGGCCCACCCCGGATCAAGTCCGGGGCAGGCTTTGGCGGGGCGTGGAAATAAAGGAAAACGGGCATGCAGGAAAAACCGCAAGCAAACAGGGACCTGGCTTTTGAACGGAAGACGGATGTCGGAGGACGGAGAAAGGACTTTTGTCTTCTGTCCTCTGTCCTCTGTATTAGTTTTGCCTGCTCATTCAACTGTCTTTCTCTGTACTCTCTGTGTCTCTGTGGTGCATGCTTGCGTCTTTCCAATTGGCATTTTGAAAGACCTTTAGTAGAATTTTTATGAGAAAGAGGAATGCCATGTCGGATCAGGCTGGAAAGAAGGCTATCCGGGAAGATCTCTTTTGGCTGCAGCCGAGGACAGGATCAGGAAATTCGTCGAATGAAAATCGAGCTTTTTGACGAGGCCGAAAAAGATCTCATTGACGGGTTTGCTTTCCACGAGAGACAGTCGAAAGGACTGGGGGAATACCATTGCCCGTACTGAAATTTTCGAGTTATTCATCTCCGCCCTTTTTCACCAATGGGCATTTTCAAACCATTTTCTCAAACTTCCGTCGAGTACCGGATGTTAACTACCGGCGGGAGCGGGTCATCACTTCCGACAATGACTTTGTCGATATCGACTCCTGTATCATTGGATCAGATCGAACGGCGATCATCAGTTGCGGGTTAGAGGGGAATTCCGGTCGAGCTTACGCTATGGGCATGGTGCGGGCATTGATTCGTAATGGCTGGAACGCTGTGGTTTGGAACTTTCGGGGGTGCAGCGGAGAACCCAATAAGAAGCTCCGTTCTTATCACTGCGGCGATACGGAAGATCTGAACACTGTCCTCCAGTTTGTTCGTAAAGATGCAAATAGCCGCAAAATTGCCATGATAGGATTCAGCGCGGGCGGAAATATGCTGATGAAATTTCTTGGTGAGCAAGGTATCGAGATCGCCCCATATGTTTCAGCAGCCGTCGGGATTTCTGTGCCCTGTGATTTAACGGGAGCTGTGCAGAAAATGGGAATGCGTTCAAATCGCATTTACAGCATGCGTTTTTTGCGAATGCTTCGTGGAAAACTACGTATTAAAAAGCAATTATTTCCTGGTTCAATTCCAGACCATATTAACATAGTTAAGAGTCTTATCGATTTCGATTCTGTTTATACCGCTCCGGCGCATGGGTTTAAAGATGCCTATGATTACTATCATAAGAGCAGTTGTCTTCCATATTTGGTAAACATAAAAATACCCTCACTAGTGCTGAATGCACTTGACGATCCGTTATTGTCCCGTTCCTGCTTTCCTTTTTCCCAGGCTGAATCGACTCCACAATTGTAACACGGACGTTAGAGTTTATCAACGAGCATGCTATATAAAGGTCATCCGGCAAATGAGTACCAACAGGTCGAGAAAGCACGGTACTGTCTGCTGTTAATTAATAACCTAAAGAAACCTATAAAAAGCTGCTACGCGCACATTGGTGCGCTATGCGGCGCAACCCGCGCCGGCCCACATTGGATTCTCGACGCTCCGCGAGGCGGGGCCGGCGGCGGGTTGCCTGTTTTGGGTCCGTTAAATTCGAATCGATATTCCATGAGAGCGGTCCCTACGTCACGGAAAAGGCCACCTCAACGCTGGACCGCAAATCGTTCTTTCGTAACGCTTGCACCACCATGCCAAGGTCCCCGCGGTCCCCGGTGTCCACCATGATAACCGTTGCACCGCCACGAACCGCAGTAAGGGCCTCCTCGTCGATCGGCTGAAGCTCTCCCCGGACCTGATTTACGGTCGGCCTCTCCATGGGTGCGACTGCTTCCAGCGCCGGCTTCACTCCCCCCAAAATGCGCACGTAGTTCTTGTCCAGGTAAAGAAACGGCGGGTCTAACATCCGCACGTCCAAACCTCCGTCGAAGATGAGAATTTTGTCCCCCCGTGTCGTGCGCCAGGGAAACTGCATCGCCGCCTTGAGCCCCTCCGCTGCCGGCGGGTAACGCATATACCCCGGATTCACCTGACGATCGCCGGTGTCAGGTACGATTGTAGCCAAAAAGGGACTTGTTGCGTGCCTCAAAGGCGGTGGAACCGGAATCAACTCTTTGGCGCCACGCGCTTCAAACCTAGAGACAGCGCCGCTCCTGCAAAGGAAATGCCACAAGCCAGGAGGAACGGGCTCGTGAACGAGTGCGTCAAGTCAGCCAGATATCCGGCCAGGCTGGGCCCAAAGGCCTGACCGATACCAAAGAAAAGGGTGATGAACCC
>JBELAB010000264.1:0-4767 GCA_049509275.1 Syntrophobacteraceae bacterium
AGGAGAGCTGTGCTGACTTCTTCTGAGATAAATTTCCGGCCCTGAGGGCCCATCTATGGTTGAAACCACGTAGGACGGGTCAGGGGGTTGTTCGATCAGGAGGATCATCTGACTTTCCTGGGGGATATTCCATGGTTGAGACCATGTAGGATGGTTAAGGGGGGTAGCTGAAAGGATCAATTCGACCCTCAAGGTGGATTTTTTCTTGGGAATTCATTCAGATTTAATGCTCGTTGGCCAGATAACTCGGCCGCTTGGGCAGACGCAGGCTGACGAAGAAAGTAACCACCAACATCACAGTAACATACCAATAAAAAGCTTTTTGGTGGCCGATGGATTTCAGGCCCAGTGCAACATATTCTGCCGAACCGCCAAAGAGTGCATTGGCCACCGCATAGGACAAACCTACCCCAAGAGCGCGCACTTCAGTCGGAAACATCTCAGCCTTCACGATACCAGCAACAGAAGAATAGCAACTTACAATGGCCAGTGCAAAAGTAATCAATGCAAAGGCAAGATACGGATTGGTCACAACCTGCAACATCGTCATGACTGGTATTACAGTGATTGTCCCGAGGCCGCCAAACAGCAGCATGTTGTTTCGTCGGCTGATCCTGTCCGACAACGCACCAAACAAGGGTTGCATTAATATATAGGCCAGAAGACAAACAGTCATCACGTTGCTGGCTGTCTTGATTGACATCCCGGACGAATTAACCAGGTACTTTTGCATGTAAGTCGTAAAGGTATAGAAACAGAGAGATCCTCCTGCCGTATAACCCATGACCGTAAAGAAGGCTGATTTGTGATGACGAAAGAGTGTGCCAAGGCTTCCGGCTTTCTTCCTCTCTCGATCTGCCACAGTCGTAGTTTCACTTAACGTTTTCCTCATCACCATTGCGACAATGGCGGCGATAGCCCCAATCACGAAGGGAATTCGCCATCCCCATGCTTTAATTTGGCTTTCTTCCAACAACTGCTGAAGAATTACGACGACAAGAACAGCCAGGAGCTGGCCGCCAATCAGCGTCACATACTGAAATGAAGAAAAGAAGCCACGTCGACCCCGCATGGCAATCTCACTCATATAAGTGGCCGTCGTGCCGTATTCTCCGCCGACGGAAAGTCCCTGAAACAACCGTGCGACAAGTAGCAACGCTGGCGCCAGAACCCCGATACTGGCATAGGTGGGCAAAAATGCAATCGCCAGCGATCCGACACACATCATAACCACCGACGTCACCATGGCATTTTTTCGGCCACGTTTGTCAGCGATGCGACCAAATAACCACCCGCCTAGCGGGCGCATAAAAAAACCTGCAGCAAACACCCCGGCAGTGTCAAGTAGTTGGACGGTCGGATCTGATTTAGGAAAGAACGCAGGGGCGAAATAAACGGCACAAAAGGCATAAACGTAAAAATCGAACCATTCAACCAGATTGCCAGAGGAAGCAGTGATGATGGCAAAAATACGCTGGCGCGTCTCTCCCGGAGTGTATTCAGGAGGTGTATCTTTTTGAATTTGTTGACTTGTCATGATCTGAGCATACCTCCATATTAATCCTAAAAACGGCAGTCGAAACCAGCAGATTTTAATTGAACGTCGAAATCCACGCCCCGTGGGCGTTGCAATGTGGACTGGCTATGCCGGTCCCGAATGGGCTTGGCCATTAGGCCGCTATCTCCTGTCTCGAGTTGTTGCCGCAACGTCGAGGGGAAGGAGAATGCAGTGAACAGATTTCGAAAGTTATCACACACGATATGGCACTGCCAATATCACATCGTATGGGTTCCCAAGTACAGGTACAGAATATTTTGGTGGGGCCCTTCAAAGAAGCAGCGTGCACAGGAATCCAAGCCATTCCAGTTTCTCCTCGGTAAGCTGTCAACAATGTAAGGTGATAAAGACGACAAGAAAACTTTTTTCACATGACATCGCGGATGCCAACTACGATGTCGCGTTAATTTCATTAGAAGTCGATGTCGCTTCCCGGATGCAAGGTTCCACTTCGAGTTCCCCCTCAACCTTGAAGGTGAAAACGCTGCGCATTGTGTCCGCGAGTACACTTGGGGTGTGACAAGAAAGCAAGCTGGTGTGCAAAAATTTTCGAAGTGAGCGTCTTCTCAGAACATAATCTTCCTCGGGTGTGCTCGATGGTGTGCTCGATGGTGTGCTCGATGGTGTGCTCTTACGGGGAGGGGGCAGGCGGGCTGTAATAAACCTGGGAAACTTGCGTATATCGATGACTTAAAGAGTTGCTACATCTTGCCAATGTGAGAAATCCCGATGTGGGCGGAGTGCATAACGAAAATGATTTGAATATGTTAACTCGCGATTGCTGAAAGAAAAGTAAGGCGCCGAGCTTCCTGTTGACGGCGTTTGCGCAGCCGCGGCGCTCCACGAGACAGCTCACACAACGCTGCCCGCCGGCGCAAACTTTAAGGGATGGTCACGCCTGAGGTTTTAGTGCCGGCCTGGCTGCGGCCGCAGCAAAATAATGAAAAACGGAGCCGGATGGAAAACGGATCATTTCCCATGCCGTGCAACGTGCGGGGATTGAATCTTAATCTTTTCAGCCTGGATCCATGCGCCTTTCGTATGGACCACGGGTTTTTGCCCCGGAGCGAATTTGTTCAGCTTCGGCGCGCTGCTCCGGAGGCAGAACTGCATAGATGCAGGTCG
Source organism: Syntrophobacteraceae bacterium (assembly GCA_049509275.1). Classification (GTDB taxonomy): domain Bacteria; phylum Desulfobacterota; class Syntrophobacteria; order Syntrophobacterales; family Syntrophobacteraceae; genus SbD1. The sequence goes on from JBELAB010000264.1 coordinate 2,684, forward strand.
CAGAAATTGTCCATGCACGCCGGCTTTCTGTTCGTTTAGAAACTCAATATCCGGGCTGTCTCCCCCGAGAAACCGGTTTTGCTCCATAACCTCCAGTTCCGTGCCAAACAGGACAAGGTCCGTTTTGGAAAGGGAAACGCCACAATGCGGATGAATTTTCACGCAAAAATGGTGCAATTTTGTTCATGTCCTCCGATGTTGATACTATTTTGTGTCAATTAGTTTGCATATTTTTAAATCATCCTGGCAGCAAAAACCTTCCAAAGCCCTCCCCAAGCCGACACAAGAGTTGTTGGCAGATAAATTGCTTCCCTATTAATAAACTCGCAATTCAAACAGGGAAAGAAGGAGAATGAGCATGGTAAAAATCGAGGCAATCATAAAGCCGTTCAAACTGGAAGAAGTTCAAAAAGCACTATCGGAGATCGGTGTCCAGGTGATGAGCGTTTTCGAGGTAAAGGGGTTCGGACGACAGAATGGGCACATCGAGACGTATCGGGGCGCCTCATACACGGTTAATTTCGAACCCAATTTGATGCTCACGATTTCAGTCAACGATGAGCATGGTAAAGAGGTGGTGGAGACGATCCAAAACACGGCCCTCACTGGAAAGATCGGTGACGGCAAGCTCTTTGTCACCCGTATGGAGTATGCCCAGTAGGATAGAGCATTGCAGATCTCTTCGAGAAACTTTAAGCTGTAAATTCAACCGGGAACAGATGAGAACAGTTTGCGCAAGATTGAAGTAATCGAAAAGAGCGGGGAAGTGACTTCTCCTGTCCCCCCATCCCCCGAGCTTTTCAGCTTCTTTTGGTACTCACTTGAACACAACCTTGGTATGAGTGCCGATCCTGGCTGCGGCCCGGCAGATCAGGCCGTCTTGGCATGCCGGCTTTCCAGCATTTTCAAACCGGCCTTTATAAACGCCGGAAGATCCGATGGCTGCCTGCTCGTAACGAGGTTTCCGTCAACTACCACCTCTTTGTCAATATAATGGGCGCCGGCGTATTTTATGTCTTCGATGAGCGACTTCCATCCGGTAGCCTTGCGGCCTTCGAGTTTTCGGGCCGATATCAGAAGCTGAGGCCCATGGCATATCGAAAAAACAGGCTTGCCGCTCTCCATGAATTCTTTGACAAACCTCACGGGCCCCTCGTGCGCCCGAAGATTGTCCGGGGAGTAACCTCCCGGAATAAGCAATGCGTCGAATTCCCGCACATTGGCCTCATTTACTCCCATATCTATCCGAACGGGGGTATTCTGTTTTTTGCCGGTGACGGTATCGCCCTTGTTCAACCCAAGGTGCACAAGCTCATACCCGACCTTTTTAAAGGCTTCGGCAGGTTGGCTATATTCGGAATCTTCGAAATCCTTCCCGATCAATACTGCAATCCTGGTCATCTTTTTCCTCCTATGACAGACTTATATAATATCTTGTTCGAAAAAAATGCGCCTGACATGATAAGAGTGGCGACCGTGCGAGCAGCCATGCAGAACGCACAAACATTAAACGTGGTGCATTTGGAGGCAAGCCAAATGTCAAGCGCGTCAGAAAGTCAAGCTACAATGGTGTAAAGGTCTCGCTTCGCGGGGTTTCGCCCAACTTCACTTCGTGAAGTGGGCTTGCCCGGCCTTCCGTAGCGACATGTGAGCGCGTAGCGCGGAGGCCGACCGCTCATCCTCGTCGCTCCGCGAGACAGGGCGGGAGCGGGAGGCCTCCTGAATCACAGAGCTTTCCTTAAAGATTTGCATTCCGAAGGTATTTGCAAGAGGACCAGGGGATAACCGTGGCCGGCAGTAAACTAATTAATGAGCCTTCTGCGCATTACGACCAGTGCGACCGGAAAAAGCAGGGCAAACAAAATAGTGATGTAAGCAATACGCCACACGAGGTCAGGGGTCAATTCGCCCAGGCAAAAAGCGCGGCAAAGGTCTACCAGGTGGGTCAGCGGGAGGGCTGAGGAAAGGTTTTGAGCCCATCCGGGAAGGGCCGATATTGGGAAAAAGGTCCCGCTGAACAGGAACATCGGGGTTATGAAAAGAAAAATCGGAAGGTTGAACATGTCGATGCTGGGCACAAGACC
>JBELAB010000265.1:0-7135 GCA_049509275.1 Syntrophobacteraceae bacterium
ACACGTAACTTTTCAGTGCACTTTTGCTTAAACATTTACGCAGAGATAGGACGGTACACAATCGAATGTGGGAATTTGGATGCTCCAATCCTTAAAGCATCGAAGTACAGGCCAACGATCAGCAGTATCAGTTCAATTTGCAAAAGCTTTGCCAAATGGGCATGGACGGCTTCTATGACTCACAACTGCCGCTCGGCGCAACGTATCGGCCGCCAATAAAGAATATTTAGCCGGTCGGGGCGGGGCGGAGCTGCATAAAAAACGCTACGGGATCATCTGACATTGTTGGTCAACTTTAGGTATTTATTACTATTTTTTCGCTCATGCATAAAATGATCTACATGTAACGATTTTTATACATGCAGGTCCACCAATATACACGGATGCTGCCTGAATGCAAGCCGGCATAACGAGGCTTGGAATACGACGCTTTTATGCATTGGGTAGTAAGAAGGTGTTTTCATCTTGAAAGAAGGTTTAATCGATTTTGTATTTTTTCATCTTCTGGTACAAGCCGGTCCGGTGAATTCCTAGAATCTTAGCGGTCTTGGCCCTACTGTTGCCCGACTTTTGCAAAGTGTCGACAATTGCGCGGCGCTCGGTCCCCTCCAACAAGTCCTTTAAGGAGGATATCGGTTCTTCCGTTTGCCTTTGAGGGCAAGTCGATGAAATGCGCAGCGCCAGCGGCAGGTCTCCAGGTTCAATCAGGTCGCCCCCCGGTAATATCATGGCGCGCTCGGCAATATTTCTCAGCTCACGAACGTTGCCCGGCCAGGCATAGTTTTTCAACAACCCCATAGCTTCAGGTGCGACGGTGGGGACGCTGCGGTTCCTGTCGCGGCTCAGTTCTTCAAGAAAATGAACGAAGATCGGCGGGATGTCCTCTTTTAATTCACGCAAGGCGGGCAATTTAATGTTGATAACATTGATCCTATAGTAAAGATCGAGGCGAAACCCACCATTGCTTGTCATTTTTTCCAAGTCGCGATTCGTGGCGCAGATGATTCTAAAATCTACCTGCCGAGGTCTGCTGCTGCCTATCCGGTCAATTTCCTTTTCCTGGAGAACGCGCATCAGTTTGACTTGCATGCTGTGGGGCAACTCACCGATTTCGTCCAGAAATATGGTGCCCTTGTCGGCAAGTTCAAATTTCCCGGGCTTGCCGGTTTTGCGGGCGCCGGTAAAAGAACCCCCTTCATACCCGAACAATTCTGCTTCGAATAGATCCGATGGGATGGAAGAGCAATTGACTTTTATAAAGCTGCTGTCCCTGCGCCGGCCGGCGTGATGAATTGCATGGGCAAACAGTTCCTTTCCAGTCCCGGATTCCCCGGTAATTATTACCGGCGAATCGGTTTCCGCCGCCTGCCGGGCCAGACCGATCGTCTGTTTGATTGGAGGCGACTTGCCGACGATTGTGTCGAAACTGTACCGGACCCCGCACTTGTAATTTAATTCTTCCTTAAAATAATCCAGGTGTTTTTCCAGCGTATCGATGCGATCGTAAAGTTCCTTAAGCTTCTTGGGCGTCCAGAACATCAGCTTTCCGAATGCTCCGATCACCCGGCCGTCCCTGGTTAGAGGGATACGCGCAATCACCCGGTTACTGTTTTTGAGCATCATGGCCCTGCCTATTTCGGCCTTGCCCGTCTCAAGGATTCTTGGGAGCTTGCTTTCAGGGCTCACTTCACTGATATGGCGGCCAATGGCATCCCGGTACGGAACCGGATATACACCTTCGGTTGAACTGCTCATAAACCGAACGATACCGTCGGCATCCACCAGTATCAGACCTTCGTAAGGGTTATCCAAAAGCGAGAACAGGAGTCCCTGGGGTATGTCGTTCAAAATGCTCTCTTCTCCCGGTCCTTCCTGCAAGTAATCCATGATTCTCCGATCTTCCCGCTTCTTGGAGATTAACAGAGCGATAGAAGAAGATATTTCTTTTTCCCGATATCTGACATCCGATTTACATTTTTGAACAGGTCTTCGACTATAGCATAGTTCAAAGCCTTTTGCATGCCCCTGCTGCCCGGGACGATGACCTCAACCTCGCCCGGTTCCACCTTCCCCGAAGACATCCGAATCATATTTCACGACACGGGCCGGCCCTGACTTTACTCCAGGTTTTGCCTGAGAAATTTAATTGCAGCAGGCCACGCTTGCCGTGAGGCTTCAAGATTCGCCCCGTTGCGCTCCCCTTGCGCCCTGAGAAAACCATGCCCGGCATCCTTGTAAATATGTGTGATATAGATCTTCCCAAGCTCTTTCATCTTTTCTTGGGCAGGCGTAACCGTACTTACCACGCGGGCATCGTCCTCGCCGTAAAGGCCAAGCACCGGCGCACTTATAGCCTTAAGCGTCTCAATCGGAGGGGACACGCCGTAATAGACCACTGCTGCGCCAAGTTTGGGCTGAACAGTCGCGTAATGGAAGCTCCGGCCGCCACCCCAGCAGAAACCAACCGTTGCGAACTTTTGGGTCGCTGCCGGCAAGCTTATTGCGTAGTCTTTTACTGCATCCAACATGGTCACAACCTGAGGCGATGAAAGACCGCTTACAGCCTTAACGACATCATCGCGGCTCGCAAAAGTCTCGGTGCCTCCCCCGCCCGGCCCGAGGCCCGAGATCAAGTCCGGCGCAACAGCGATAAAGCCTTCTGCGGCCAGGCGGTCAGTGACGGCTCGGAGCCAGTCGGTCAGGCCGTATATTTCCATGATGACAATAACTACCGGCGCCTTATCCTTGCGTTCCGGGTAGACTATGAAAGAATTCAACTTAGTCTGCGAGCCCGGAACGGGGATGTTCACCCATTCGTGATGCCTCGGAGATTTTTCCAGCGCAGCTTTGGCTTCGGCCTCACCGGCCGGGATGGGACTGACGTCTGAGCGGCAAAGAGGTACTATGAACAGGTTCACGACAGCCGCACAGAGCAGTATTAAGATGCACTTTCTGACCATAGTGAATTTCCTCCCTGATATTCGAGTTTTCTGACATTCCATTCTCTAGAACTAATTTAACCAGGATGTTGGAAATATTCATCGTTTGTACAAACCTGGTCTCATCGCGTGTTCTCCTGAGCCTTCCCTAATGTGCTCAATCGCTCAATTGCCCGCCGGATATAATCGTGTATCCCCTCGACATCGTCGGCGTCAAAAGATCGAAACTCGCTGTCGCCCCGAAACCAGGTGATCTGCCGTTTGGCGTAATGCCGGGTATCGCGCTTTATCTGAGACACGGCCTCCTGGATCGAAATGGCGCCCGCAATGTGAGCGGCCATCTGCCTGTATCCGAGCGACTGCATCGATTTAAGCTCCGCTGGGTAGCCCATGGCAAGAAGCCCTTCCACTTCATCTTTGAGGCCTGATTCAACCATCCGGTCGACCCTGCGGTTTATCCGTTCGTAGAGCACCTCCCGCTCCCGGCTGATAAAAACCTTTATCGTGGGGAGAAGCTGCTCTTTAAAACCGTGGCCTTTCTGTAAGGTGGATAATGGAACTGCTCCCTGATAAAAGACCTCGAGCGCCCGAATAATCCGCTGCCGGTCGTTAGGGTGAATTCTTGCCGCCGATTCGGGGTCGATCCGCAAAAGATCGCAATAGAGCTGCCCCAGGCCTTTAGACTTCTCATCGGCAATCAGCCTGCTTTTCACTTCGGGGTCCGAGGCAGGCCCCGGGCATAGTCCCAGGGTCAGGACCTTCATGTACAGGCCTGCGCCTCCCACGACCAGGGGGAGCTTGCCGCGCTTTTGTATATCTTTGATTACCGGGCCGGCAAAGCTTAGGTACCGTGCAGCATCGAAAGGCTCATCGGGGTCGACGACGTCTATCAGGTGGTGGGGGACAATGCGGCGTTGTTCAAGGGTTGGTTTTGCGGTCCCGATTTCCATGCGGCGGTAAACCTGCATTGAATCGGCGTTTACTATTTCGGCTGAAATCCGGGCACAGAGTTCGATCGAAAGCGAAGTCTTGCCCGCTGCAGTGGGCCCGGCAAGCAGAACCAGCGGGATAGCGCCCCCCTGCTCAGCTCCTTTTGAAAAGTCGGAAAATCTGCTCATATGTCAAGGTGTATGAAAGCGGCCGGCCGTGCGGGCATGTAAAAGGAGTGTCAATCGAATCGAGCAATTCGAGCAGGCGCTTTATTTCTTCTGTTTTAAGCCTGTGGCCTGCCCTCACCGATCCGTGGCAGGAGGCAACCCTGGCAAGGCCAAGCAGGATTTCGCCCTCATCTGCCGGACACTCCTCTTCGGCATACCGGAGATAGTCGCGCAGTATTTGTTCGGGTTTAAACTCAGATAGACTGGCCGGGACTGCATGTATGGCGAAACTGCTTCCTCCGAAAGGCTCGATTTCAAATCCAAAATCGCGCAGGGAGGGGACCAGGCTCTTGAGCATCACGGCTTCTTTTGGCAAAAGGTCCACGACGACGGGCCGGGCAAGAAGCTGAGCGGCTTTTGTCTTCTTTTTGCTCAGGCCGTTGAAGACGATCCTTTCATGAGCCGCGTGCTGGTCTATCAGAACAAGGCCGTCCGGGGCTTCAAGCAGGATGAAAGAGTTTGCAAGCTGCCCAAGAAGATTGAGGTTCGAATAGGCAAATGCCCCCGCATCCATCTCAGCCTGGACCGCAGGATAAGGCGGCCCTTCAGTCAAGATTCCCCGGCCGGGCGCCCCTCCGGACACATCGCGAGCCGTGGATATACCGGAAGCTGGATATCGAAGGGATTTAGCAGGTCCAATAAATCCGGTTGGACCCCGGATCGAGTCCGAGGCCTTCTTTCGAAAATTCCGCCTTCCTGCCGCGAAAATCCGTATGACTTCGGGCGAATCGTTGCAAGCGCCTCAAAAAGGGCAGCCCGCACAATGGATATTACTTCGCCGGGATTTCTAAACCGGATTTCTCTTTTTGCGGGATGAACGTTTACGTCCACATCCGCAGTCGAAATTCCCACAAAAATAACGGCGACAGGATATTTTCCACGGGGGATCAGGGCTTCATAAGCCGTCAGAACGGCCCTCTGAAGAAGCCTGTCCCAGACGGCTCTGCCGTTTACATAAAGAAAAAGGCTCTGACTGTTCGTTCTCTGGATGTCGGGAGGCGCAAGAAAACCCGAAACGCTTATACCGTTTTTTTCAAAATCGATCGAAGTAAGCGACCTTGCAATGTCATGTCCCAGCACCTGTGTGGCCCTGTGGAGCAAGCCGTCGCACCTCAGGTGATCGCACAGCAACTTTTCCTGGCTTTGCAGTTGCAGGTGGATCTGGGGGTTTGCCAGTGAAATGCGCAAAAACAGGTCTGTAATGTAAGCAAGCTCGGTTTCGGCTCTACGCAGGAACTTGCGCCTTGCAGGAACACAGTAAAAGAGGTCGCGCACGAGCACCTGAGTACCGGGAGGACACCCCTTTTCGCGAACATCTTTTATTACCCCTCCTTCAACTCTAATGGACGTTCCGCAAAGGGCTTCATGTTCTCGAGTGCTCAGCTCAAAGCGGCTTACAGCCGCAATCGACGGAATAGCCTCTCCGCGAAATCCGAGCGATGATATTGAATTCAAATCCTGGGCAGACCTGATCTTGCTCGTCGCATGCCTCTCAAGCGACATTAGCGCGTCTTCGGCGCTCATCGCGCACCCGTTGTCCACTACCCGAATTTCCCGCCGTCCTCCATCGATCAGGCTTACTGAAATCCTGGAGCTCTGAGCATCGATGCTGTTTTCAATGAGCTCTTTTACCACCGCCGCAGGACGTTCGACGACCTCGCCGGCGGAGATCTGGTTGCACAGAATATCCGGTAAAATCGCTATTTTGCTCACCCGTTTCTCCAGCAACTCAACCCTATTGACAGAAAACCTTCATTCCAGTACTAAAAAGACACTTCTAAGTTTAATTGTATCATACCGGAAAATCTCCAGGCAAAAACAGGATCCGGGGTTTTTGTTTTGCCGCTTTAAAAGAATTCTTTTGGTGCAAGCGAGCTGCGGCGAACGAAAACCTTCACCGAGGAGCCTCTAGAATCGAGCAGACATATGGATTCCAACCCCTATCAGCCGCTGGTAAATCTTCTGTCCAATATCCTCGAAGCTTATACCACAGCTTTTTTTATTTTCGATGAAAGAAACCGCCAGTTAAATCTTGCCGCAATGCTGAGCCTGAGCAAATTCATTCCTGCCCAGATTTCGCTTCCTTTGGAAGGCAGCGGGATACTTGCCCAGGTGCAAAAAGCAGGGCAAACAATTCACCTCGATAAGCTCCATGAGGCGACCTCATCCATATCCCTTACACTTCCTTTCTACCGGGAAGGCGAATCTCACATAAAGGGGCTCTATGCTATTCCGGTTGCCGGCGGGGCGGGGATTCTCTACGTCGATACGAAATATGGCTGGGGATTTAACCACAAGCAGCAAAAATGGATAAAAGAGTTCGCCGAACTTCTCGGGGGGTTTATGAAAAACCGGGAAGGCGAAGAGCGGCAGGAAAACTACGCCAGGATATTCGAGGTGTTAAACCGGCTCGACGAAGTCGCCTTCAAGGGCTACGCTCTTGATAACTACTGCGGGATGTTCGCTACCGAGTGGTCGCAGATACTTGGCATGGATTACGGCTTTCTGGTTCTAAAAGATCCCGAGAAGAAAAGTTACCGCATCCTGGGCTGCACGGCAAATACGCCAAGAAGCTTGCTTACTCAGAGTTTTTCTGCAAAACATGGGCTGATCGGCTGGGTCCTGCAGAACCAGAAAAATCTGCTCATCATACGCCTCAATCCCTCCACATCGGACCACTACCTGTTTTCTCCGGGCGAGAACCTCCCTCATCAGGGCACCGTCTGGGGAATGCGCGCTCAGAGCTCGCTCGGATACGAACTTGCCCTTGTTTTCCTGTCTCGGCAGGTGGTCGACTGGAACGTCGATTCGGAGCGCGCCGTAGGGCACGGCTTTCATTTTCTTTTGCTCCTGCTCGAGCAGATCTATTACAAGGAAGAAAACGAGGCCCTGAACTCATACGATATGTGTACGGGTCTGTTTAGCGCCCCGGCCTTCGAATCAAGAGTCGAAGGTCTCTTTCACGCATCCATGCAGTCCAACGCTCCATTTACCCTCGGACTCATTCAGTTCGAGCCCTGGCAGATACTTACCACCAAA
>JBELAB010000266.1:0-5618 GCA_049509275.1 Syntrophobacteraceae bacterium
CTTTTTCACTTCCCGGCTGGTTCTTTGCAGGGGCCTGATGGACCGGAACTTCGGGCTGAGGCGCCGCCTGCTCCGAAGTCGCCAGCGAGGTGTGCGGAATTACCTTCGGTTTGGCAATCAGCTTATCCAGGTTCTTTTCAATAGCTTCAAGGCTTTGCGGCTTTTCGGCAGCTATGGGGACCTCTTTGGGTTCGATTTTCTTGATCTGCGCTTCCGGTTTTCTTACCTCCTCATCAATGGCCAGGCGCTTTACCGGCGCAACCGTCTCGGGTTTTCGGCTCGTCTTGCCCGAAGTCGCCACATTCTCGGAAACCACCGCCTCCTGAGCCGTTTTGGGTTTGCCCTTGGGCTCCAGGGAATCAGTTCCCAGATCTTTCATGGACACCAGATTAACTGTGCAGTATGGAGGCTTCAAAGGTGTGTGCGGCATCACAAATGCCCAGACAAAGGCGATACTGAAAGCCAGTAAATGCACTAGAAGCGAGGCCCCGAGTCCGGCCGCCAGGTCCTTTTTGGGAATTTTCTTATCAGATAATGCCAGGGATTCCATTCATTCCCTCTGAACCCTCACTACGTTCGGGTTCGCGTTAACATTTTCGGCCGGCCTTAGACGCTGGACCCTCACTTCGCTGCGGGTCCCCGCTATACGCATCGCCACAGGCCATACGTCCAGTCCGCGCCCCATCTTTCGGTGAGGGCGGACCCTCACTTCGCTCAGGTCCGGGCCTGGCATTCCTAACATAGTTAGATTCTTCAAGTCCGGGCACGATCTTTCGTGAGTGCCCAGTTCGGCGTCCGATCTTTTTGTGAGGACGCAGTCACTTCCCCGATGTTTTCGATTACTTCAATCTTGAACGCAAACTAGTGCAGCGTCAACTAAGTTCCTATAGGTAAGGACCTTCAGTCCGTCATTCCGGCGGAGCCTGCCCCGGAAGTGTCTAGTCCGGGGGCCGGAATCCAGCGTATTTTCAGTCGGTTAAAAGCACTGGACCCCATTCCTTGCAAGATGTCATAACTTTGTTGACAATGCATTAGTATTACACGACGTTACTACTTATTCCATTCAATTACCTATTTGAAAAGTATCGATGACCTCGTGAGGGAGCTTCCTTGTCACAATCAGCGTTGATACATTTCCACCAATTACTTCTTTGTTGAGTTCATATCCATCACAGGTATGTTTGGAATAGCGGGCAATCATCTCCCCGATCACACGATCCTCCGGCTCTTCGGGAATCCCTGTCGCCAAAGCCGCCGGTCCTTTGAAATTTGCAGGAGTAAAGAGTGTGAATCCCGGTTTTGTCAGGCAACTGATCCGCTCATTCTCCGCTTCATTTCTGCCCAGGATAACCTTGAGGGCCGGTTGAACCCTGAAATGCCTTCCGACCCTGAGAAGGTGGATGTCCGTCATGTCGAAGCCGGGCATGCAAGCGAACAGGTCCCGGAGCCTCGACGCTATGATGGGGTCGGTTAGCAGACATCCGCCGGCGGGGCAGGGATAATCCCTTATCCCGAGATTTTTCGCCATATCGATCTGCGTTTTTCTCGATCTGCCCGTGATGGAGAGAAGTCTTTCGCGGTCCACTATTCCCTCACGCTCGGGCAGGCTCGGCGGGAAAAGGTGGGCTGAAAGGGGCCTCAGGATGAGTCCCTTGAGGCCGCTTTCTCTTTCGATGACCGCCAGGGCATTCCTGTGCTGGGACATGGGTCTTTGGCCGAGCACCTCTCCAGTGACTACAAAGGAAGCGCCCAGCGAAGCCATCCTCTCCCTGACTTTCCTGAGCATATAGATCCGGCAGTCGATGCAAGGGTTCATGCCCCTGCCGTGACCGTGAGGCGGGTCCCTCACGATTTCGAGGTAATCCATGCCCTTGGCCATTACCTGGATATCGACTCCCAGCTCTTCGGCAATGATACGCGCCTGGTTCCTGCACCCAGCCTTTTTGGGCGTACAGTTGCAGAAAGGACTGGTAAAATGGAAAGCTATTACATCGATACCCTGGTCAATCATGAGCTTTACGGCCAGAGAGCTGTCAAGACCTCCGGAAAGGAGCGCAATTGCCTTCATATTCATCCTCGTAGAACGCGGAAGGCGACCGCATCGCGTGTCTATCCGGCGCGGGATGCCTTCAGCAGCTTATATCCCGATATATCGTGCGTAAAAAGTCCTTGCCCTGGCCGCATCTGTCGTATTGGCGACAATGGCCCTGCCATCCGGAAAGATAACCATTTCGCCGTCATCGGCTTTAAAGCGAATCAGCAGGCCGCTCGAACTGACACGGCCGACCGGCTCGAGCCGTTGGCGAAGCGCCTCCAGGTCAAGCTCGACGGATCGCGGTGGGGTTACCTGGACCGAATTGCGGCCGCAAAGAGAGGTTGTCCAGGAGACATGGCGCGCATCGAGGAATTCGAAATTACCGAGGGCGCAGCATGGACATTGCTCATCTCTTTGGAACTGCAGAAGCTCAAAAGAACCGTTCCAGACATCGGCGTAGAAAAGGCCCGTGTCTGCCGGGGGCGATCCCAGCAGTATCCGCAGGGCGATCGTCACCTGCAGCGATGCAATGACGGCAACGGCTGAGTTGAGAACGCCGGCGGTATCACAGGTGGGCATGGCGCCGGGATCGGGAGGGCTGGGGACAAAGCATCTCATGCAGGGACCACGGCCCGGGAGGATCGGCATGACCATGCCCACCGTGCCGAGCACTCCAGCGTACACCCAGGGTTTGCCCTGTTTGATGCAAACGTCGTTGAGCAGATAACGGGTCTCGAAGTTGTCGGTGCCGTCGAGGACAAGATCGGCGTCCGCGAGCAGTGATTCTGCATTTCGGGTTGTCACATCTACAGCCAGCGATTCCACGGCGATGGTGGAATTGATCGCACGCAGGCGCCGTGCAGCGGCCTCGGCTTTGGAGACATTCGCCGCCGCGTCGCTCTCTTCGAAAAGAACCTGCCGTTGAAGATTGCTCCACTCCACAAGGTCACGGTCTGCGATTCTAAGCCTGCCCAGACCGGCCCTTGCCAGCAGTTCGGCCTGAAAGCATCCCAACGCTCCGCACCCGACGATAAAAACGGTGCTCTGAGCCAGTTTAGCCTGACCGTCCGGACCTATTTCCGGGAGGATTTGTTGCCTGGCATAACGATTGTTATCAGTTGAATTCATTTTGTCCTTCTGCAGGGCCGCCTGGTGCGCAATGAATGCCTCGGTCGATCCATCCTCCTCCAAGCAGACGGTCGCCGCAGTAAAAAACTGCGGCCTGTCCAGGCGAGACGGCCGTCAGGGGGCGCTCGAACCGGACCCGCACGGTTCCCGGTTCGTCTTGCTCGACAGTGGCGAAAACCGGGGCCTGATTGTACCGAACCTGCACGGAGCAGCGAAGCCGCTTAAATCTCTGCGCCAAAGCATGCCAGCGAACACCGGTGGCGATCAGCCCCTGAGCAATCAATCCTTCTTTTCTGGTAGTGAGAAAAACAGCGCCGCTCTTCGGATCGATAGATTTCACCCATGCGGCGGAACCCAGGGCCACCCCGAGCCCGCGTCGCTGCCCGACGGTGAATCGGTGAATCCCTCCATGCATACCCAGGAACCTGCCATCTTCATCAAGGAACGGTCCCGGGTTCATGGCTTCATTGAACCGTTGCCGCAGGATTTCCGGGTAGGCTGTGCCTTTGGTGGAAAAACACGCGTCCTGGCTTTCTTCCCGATCCGCGTTCCGCAGTCCGATGCGCCGCGCCATACTGCGAACTGCATCCTTTGTATGCCGGCCGACCGGGAATAACGTCGCCGCAAGCCTCTCGGAGCGTACCGAAAAGAGAAAATAAGACTGGTCCTTTCCAATGTGCGTGCCGCGCAAGAGGAAAGCCTCGCCGTTGTTTCGCATGCCGATGCGGGCATAATGGCCCGTGGCTATTTTCTCTGCGCCCAGCGCTTTGGCATAATCGAGCAGCAAGCCGAATTTTATGTGCTCGTTACAAATGACGCATGGATTGGGAGTGCGGCCTCGGGCGTATTCCTCCCAGCTCCGGAGCAGGACGGTTTGTTCGAAGGCTTGACGGCAGTCCAGCACGTAGTGATGTATACCGAGGCAGCCCGCAGCAGCCCTGGCCTGGGCGACGGCATCGGCCCCGCAGCACGATCGCCCCGGAGCGGACTCGTGACATGCGTGCAGTTGCAGGGTGACTCCTATGACCTCGAATCCCTGCTCCAGGAGCAGAAAAGCCGCGACACTCGAGTCAACCCCGCCGCTCATGGCCACCACAATGCGTCTTTTCGGCAAAGTCAATGCCGCAGTCCTTCCACCAATTCCGGGAGGGCCCTGAGAACAATGTCCACTTCTTCCACCGTGTTATCGCTGCCGAGCGAGAAACGAATACAGCTCGATGCCTCGTCTACCGTACATCCCATCGCCAAAAGCACATAGGAAGGTTCCCTCGTATCGGACTGACAGGCTGACCCCGTAGAAACGGCAATTCCCATCAGGTCGAGATTCATGGCGAGCATCTGGCCGTCCACCGCCTCGAAACTCACGTTCAGGGTGTTGGGCAGGCGGTGTTCCGGGCACCCGTTGATCTTAACCCCCGGCACTCGCTCGACGATCCCTTTTTCCAGTCGATCCCGCAGCGACTCGGTGAGGCGGCTGTTCTCGTGAAGCCGCTGCCCGGCAACCCGGCATGCCTGCCCGAAACCGGCGATGGCTGCAACATTCTCGGTTCCAGCCCGCAGCCTTCGTTCCTGATGGCCGCCGTGTATAAGCACCGGCCCATGAATGCCCGAGCGGACGAAGAGTGCGCCGCAACCCTTGGGACCGTGAAATTTATGAGCAGAGAGGCTCAACAGATCGACCCCCAGGCGGCGCACATCCAGGGGAATTCTCCCCGCAGCCTGAACGGCATCAGTGTGGAACAGTATTCCTCTTGATTTTGCTATCTGTGCCGCTTCCTGCACCGGCTGTACGGCGCCGACCTCATTATTGGCCAGCATTACGGAGATCAGGATGACCTCATCATCGATTGAATCCGCAAGGGCCTGCAAGTCTATTCGGCCCTGGTTGTCCACGGAAAGATAGCTCACGCGAAATCCGTTTTTCTCCAGGTGACTGCAGGAGTTCAATACGGCCTGGTGTTCGACGGCCGTGGTGATGATCCGGCTGCCCGGCTTTCCGAGCATGTTCGCAATTCCGAGTATTGCCTGGTTGTCAGCTTCGGTCCCCCCGCTCGTGAAAACGATTTCGTCGGCAGATGCGGCGATAAACTCCGCAACGTGCTCTCGAGCCAGATCCATGGCCCGCCTCGCCTCCTGGCCAAACCAGTGGATGCTGGATGCGTTGCCGTAAGTATCGCGAAGATATGGGAGCATCTCCTCCAGGACTTCCGGATTGAGCCGCGTAGTGGCATTATTGTCAAAATAGATGCGTTTCATGTCTTAATCCCCAGCTTCTGTCCGCTTTTCCTTTCTCGTTCGTGCATGGCCCCTGTCATCTATTTCAAGAGCGCTTCGATCTGACGCCCTTTGGCTTCCATTACCAAAACCTCCTGCTCCCTGTAGGGTGAGCAAAAATTATAACCTAAACCGGGCGATTAGCTAGTGTCCAATGCAATAAGATGCGTTGAGAGTCGAG
>JBELAB010000267.1:0-4723 GCA_049509275.1 Syntrophobacteraceae bacterium
AAAACGACAGGCGGAGGTTCCATTTGATTTTCCGGATGCTTGATATTGTCTTGAATAAGTTCGAAGACCTTTCCCGCATTGGCCTTTAGCGCTTCCAGTATCCGGCGGTCCAGCATCCCCATTTTCAGCATCAACTCGATCGGCGATAGCCCGGATGCAGAGCAAATTCGGTCCAAATCACATCCTGTTGGCGCCTTGCTGCTGTCATTGTAATGCTGGAGTCGGTCCACCGATACGCCCGAAGCGTCAGCGAATCGTTTTACCGCAAATCTGTCAGTGGCGTTTATTCCCAAGGCCTTAAAGAGGTCAGAATAATTCATCGGCAGCGTCCCCGAACGGTTTGTCTCGGAATGCGAATACTATAGTCTGTAGATTTTTAGTCTACATCATAATACACGCATGGGGAAGCCGAAAAATTCTGGGGGACGCCGTTGACCATTGAAGAAGCATTCGGACTGACATTACAGGAGATGCGCAAAGCACGGAAGATATCGCAGGAAGAGTTGGGCTTTGAGAGTGGGTATCACCGTACATACATCAGCCAACTTGAGCGAGGGCACAAGAGCCCCTCCCTGAAAACGATCTTCCAGTTGGCCGCGGCTCTGAAGGCGTCGCCTTCTGAAATCGTTTTGTGCGTTGAGCGCGCTTCAATCGGATCGGGGCAAAACCCTGGGCAATTGGGTGAACAGGCTAATGAAGATAATCCGGATAGAGCATCTGATTGATGTCGGTGGGTTCTCGTCTTCACGAGAATGGAAGACAATCGAAAACCATATCAGGAGTGCCATCCAATCCATACAATGGCCCCCTCACTCAGACTCCTTCACGCTTCGTGACGAGCCGAGCAAAAAGCGTGGCGAGGGTAGCGGAGTAAAACCAATAAAAGATGCTTGCATGCAGCATCTGAATTCGCTCGGCTGGAAGCTGGAAACCCGTGTTGATGTTGCTACACTTAGACGACCGGGGCCTGTTGACGCGACCATACCGGTTGGAAACCGGCTGTTTTGCATGGAATGGGAGATGGGTAACATCTCTTCAAGCCATCGTGCGCTCAATAAAATGGCTCTCGGAATGTTGCGGGGTATCTTCATCGGTGGAGCTTTAGTCCTCCCGACCCGCTCCATGTACAGATATCTCACAGATCGGGTTGGCAACTTCGCTGAAATCGAACCGTATTTCGGGCTCTGGGGAGCACTGAGGGTTGAAGAGGGCCTTTTGGCGGTAATTGCAATCGAACATGATGGAGTGAGTGCTTCCGCTCCACGCATCCCGAAAGGCACTGACGGCAGAGCCCTCCAGTAGTTCAGCACCTCACTGGCGCTCTAAGATGGTGATGTATTCTGTCCGCATAGTATTTGTCATTCCGGTGATTTGCCGACCCAGTTTCAGAATCGGGTGGAATCCGCATACTGCGCTCATATCAAGGAGCAGTTCATCTATCCCCGGAACACTGCCCGCCGGGATTCCCAACATTCTTCCGATTTGATTGTCATTGGTACCCACCACAATAGTACAGCATCGACCCGGACGCAGAACACGTGCACATTCGGAAAGCACTATTTTCATATCAGATTTGTAAAAGTCAAATCTTTGCCGGGGCGTCCTCCCACGAAGGCCGACCATTTTGTCTCGCAAAGCATCTATGTCAGCACCGAGGAACTCAAGGTGAAAAGAATCGTTTTTCAAGTAATCAATGGCAAAGCTGTACGGCGGAGAGAAAAGGATGCCGTCAACGCTGGATTCATGCAGTGGAAGAAATCGCGCGTCCCCTTGCAAAGGAATGGCCGATGCCAGTTCCAAGTCCATTTGTGCGAGAACTTTTTGAATCTTTTCGGCTACAGACAGATATCGTTGAAGGATGGCGCGAAACTGCTCGTAAGGGGAATTGCGAGTGCTTCTTTCGGAGTAGCCAGCTCCGTCTAAATATGCGAGGAGGAGGAAATCTCGAACTGGTTCAGACATGCAGCCTTCCGGCAGTCCGGGCCACGTTCCGGGTGAAGCCATGTAATCCGCGCCAGGTTCTTGAAAAAAGGAGGACGAGGATCGCGACTGGATTTTGGAGCCAGGCTTCGAATGTCCGACACGTTGTTGAAAGTAGCTGAAAACCGCTTTGCAGTTTATTAGAGCAGCGCGAATGGGCTCAAGAGGCACGGTCAAACCGGCTAGCTTCGTTTGAGCCATGAATTGGCAAAACGGGCTCGCGTCTATGCCGACGGATTTGATTTCCATCAGGCTCGCCTCAATGAGCACAGTTCCTGAGCCCATCATGGGGTCGAGAACCGTGTCTCCAGGTTTTAGCCCCATGACATTGAGCAATGCCTTGACCATCTGCGGGTGAAACTTACCCCGATAAGGAAATAGGCCGTGCGTGGCATAACCGGTTTTGAACTGCTTCGATTCAAAAAATGATCTCAGCCTTGCCGAAGAGAAACGAGGCAGTCGCAACGCCTCTCCGCTGCAAATCAGGGTGTGGTAAGTCAAGCTTTCGCCTACCTGTGCAAAGTAGGCACCGCGACGGATAATCTCGTCGTCGGCAAGTAGTTTGCTCTCATAGAAAGCAAGTTCCAGCTCGTAAACGTCGCTAAGCCCTGGAATGAGCTGCAGGTGCCCAGGCAACAGCTTGCCATAGATGTCCTCCGACAGGACATCAGCGGGGCGCTTAGAAGAGCGTTTTTCCGGCCTCATTTCCACTACTGTTATCCTCTGTCATGTCAAAAAGTATCACATTAGGCCTGCAAAGTGAGAAGCACCTAGGCCCGACAGGTTCAAAACGAGGCATCTACGGTGGGAGCGGGTTTTGGTCCCGGTCGTGTTACCAATCCTTTTTTCGCCGCCAGCACCTTCTCGTACACCTCGACGTACTGCCTTGCGGACCTGTCCCAGGAAAAATCCTGAGCCATGGCTCTTTTTTGAATCTCGACCCATTTGAGTGGGTCTTTTAACAGTTTCAGTGCTGATTTTATTGTTTTAAGAAAAGCCTTCGGTTCGTATTTGTAGAATTTAAAGCCGGTTCCCGAATCCGGGTAGGTGAGAACGTCGGCCACCGAGTCCACGAGCCCCCCGGTCGCGTGTACCACAGGGATCGTACCGTAGCGCAGGCTATACATCTGATTGAGTCCGCAGGGCTCGTACCGGGAAGGCATCAGGAAAATGTCGGCCCCCGCTTCAATCAGGTGCGCCATTTCCTCGTCATACCGGATGGCGAGTTTCAGGCGGTTCGGGTAGAGTTTTTCCATATCGCGGATGTTTGCCTCGATAGCGGCATCCCCTGTTGCGAGGATTACCAGGTTCACCGGCAGTTTCATTAAATCCGGCAGGATTTCTTCGATCAGGTCGAAGCCCTTTTGGGCTGCAAGCCGGCTTATCATGCCGAGCAACGGAAGGTGACGGCTTTTTTCCACAAAACCGGTCTGTTTGCAGAGAGCTTCTTTGCAGACTTTCTTTCCGGCAAGATCATCGGCGCTGTAATTGCGGGGAAGATAAGGGTCTGTCTGCGGGTCCCATGTGTTTATATCAATTCCGTTCAGTATGCCCAGCAGGCTGTCTTTTCGCTCTTTTATAATCCCATCGAGCCCGAAACCGAAATCCCCGGTTGTGATTTCTGAAGCGTATTGGGGACTGACGGTGGTAATGAAATCGCTGTAAACGAGCCCAGCCTTCAGGAAATTGCAATTCCCCCAGAATTCGATCCCCTGAGGCGACCAGGCGCTCGGCGGGAGGTTGGTCAGGCTGAAAAAACCAGCGGGAAAGACACCCTGGTAGGCAAGGTTGTGAATAGTGAAAACAGTTCCCGAGCGAACAAATTTCGGGTCATAGCGCCAGTTGGTCTGGAAATATGCTGCAACCAGCCCGGTTTGCCAATCATGGAGATGAAAAATCGACGGATACCAGTCAATGGCCTCGCAAAGTTGCCTCACCGCCAGACTAAGGACTATGAACCTTTCGGCGTTGTCTTCATAATCACCGCGAACGGGGCTGCCATAAAGATATGACCTGTCGTAGAGTTCGTCTTTTTCCAGGAAATAGATGGGAATGCCTGATTCGGTCCGGCTTTTCCACAAATGAATGTGGTAATCGTGAGTTCCGATAGGAATGATTATGCCCTGAGCCAGAGGATCGAGAACCCGGGTTTTCTCGCGTACGCAACGGTAAAGGGGCATAAAGATCCGGACGTCGCAGCCAAGTTTGTGGAGCGATTCAGGCAGAGAACCGGCCACGTCGGCAAGACCGCCGCTCTTTGCGAAAGGCGCCACTTCCGAGGCGCAGAAAAGAACTTGCATTTCGAACACTCTGCTTTCGAGGTAAAAGTAATTCATAACTTTTGGGCGCTGTTTCTCGAACATAGATGCGCCGCAGCCGTTTTACCCTGATATAATGCTTGTGATGTCATGTTATGTAAAATATTTAAATACTCAACTCCTAAGCTTTGGGTTATTGAAGTCTTGGACCGCCGGAAAAGGTGGCCGCCCAGTCGTCAAATAACACCTGGCGCAGTGGGTTTGGATAATTGGAAATTACCTGCAAGTCCTTTAAAATAAAAGCTGAATATACCGTTTCGAAATGAAAAATGAATATGACTACGCAGCGGCATGATGAAAGCAGAGGTCCGATTTTGGAAAACAAACGCCGGGTAAGCAGGCAAATCCATATCGGCAACGTTGCCATTGGCGGAGGCGCTCCCGTTTCAGTCCAGTCGATGACCAACACCGATACGCGTGACTGG
>JBELAB010000268.1:0-7238 GCA_049509275.1 Syntrophobacteraceae bacterium
ATGGCCGTTTGCTCCCTCTCCGTGGCAGTATGGATGTTTCGCCGCCGCCTGGCATGACCCTGTCCCGAATGAGCGCAACGAGAGCAACACCGGCCTGGAGCCGCGTAGTCACCGGGCCGATTATTGCCCTTATCTTTGCCGGTGCTTAAATTTTTGACAGGAAATGGACATTGGATATTGGATGCGGCAGTGCCGAGGGTGGAGCGCTTATCCAATATCCGGAGCGGAGGACAAACCTGATGCCGCATAATGAGCAGGAAAAAATGACCCGATTGAATCCTCAGTTCGCAATCACCACTCTTGAACCTGAGAAAAGAGTCGGCCTTGTGGTCGTTCTCACCGGGTATGGAAAAGGCAAGACTTCCTCGGCCCTGGGCATGGTCGTCCGCGCCTGCGGGCACGGCATGAAGGTCTGCATGCTCCAGTTCATGAAGGGCGACATCTTCACCGGGGAATGGGAATCACTAAAGAAAATGAACTGCGACGTGGAACTGGTCGCTGGGGGCATGGGGTTTTGCGGAATCCAGGGAAACCCTTATTCGCACGCCCAGCACCGCGAAGCTGCCCAACGCGCCCTCCTGACGGCAAAAGAACGGATCACTTCAGGAAAATATGACCTGATCGTCCTCGATGAGATCAATAACGCCGTCCATCTTAAGCTGGTGGACCTGGAACAGGTGATCGATCTGCTTGGCAGCAAGCCCCCCCTTCTGCACCTCGTTCTGACAGGCCGCGACGCAGCCCCGGAGGTTATCTCGCTGGCCGATACAGTGAGCGAGGTCCGGGAAATCGCCCATTCCTACCGCAAAGGCATAGAGCCGCAGCCCGGGGTGGATTTTTGATAAATAAGGTCGTTTTTCCGCTATGCTCACCCCTCACTGCTCACTCTTCACTGCTTCTTCGGGTATCCAACGCACTGGTCCAGGATGATCTTTTGCTCCGGCCTGAGCTTCAATTCTTTCGCCAGCAGGTCTCTGTCTATGAGCGCTCGCACGACTGTCGCAAGGCCCTCGGAGGCGCAGAACAGATAGACATTTTCACTGATGAAGCCAGCGTCGGCGCCTACGAGAATTTGCCTGTCAAGTTCGCCCGCGTTGACCTTTGAGTAATCCGACACGTAGATCAGGACGACTGGCGCGTCTTTTACATACGCCTGTGCACCCGTCATGGTTCTGATGTCCTTGGTCGCAATCGTGTCCAGGGCGTTTTTCTTCGCATCGTAGAGATAGACGCCATCAGCGGTTGCCACATAAATCTCTGTTTCCTGCCAGTTTTTTGCCGAGGGAGCGGTTCGCCTGCCATCCGGACGGTTTATTCCAAAAGCGGCCCAGAGAAGGTTCGACAGGGTTTGCATCGGGAGCTTTTCACCGCTGAACGTCCGCGTCGTCATCCTGTCATTTAACGCCGACATGAGGGGCTTTCCGCCCTCCTTTTGAGGATTGGGTAGCTGAATGGACGAGGGATCTGCCGCGTAGCTCAAAAAAGAACCGCTGAGCATGAAGACAAGCAAGATACCAACGAAAGATACCGGCCTAATTTTCATGTGAACCTCCGATCTAATTATACTCGTTCGAAAAGGACCTTTGGAACTCTTCTACTCATAGTAAGACTCAGCCGCCGGAATATCCACCAATTCACGAGATCCCCAGGCTGCCGAAGGCTGCCCGGGCCACGCCACACACTATCGCCGATGGCGAACCGGGAGCCTGGGGTACCCATTTCACAGTTCAATCGGGACTACAACCGGCAAAGGACCCACCTATCCACGGCCGATTCCTGTCTGTCGAACCCGGCCGGCTCTCCCCATGGCCTGATCGGGTCCGCGCCATCATCGGACGCTTACGTACTGATTCGTTCTACGAGTACTTCAAGAGTCCAATGGCGGGGCTACATTATCCATCATCGCTTTCAAACGCAGACACGCCGTTGAATTCGCCCAGACAGGACCGGCGATTGGGTTAAAGTCGACGGTGACACAGGTATCGTCAAGATTACAAAAAATATGCAAAAACAGCGCGATTAGTATAATAGCATATCTAATTTAAATATTATGGAGGACTACAACATGGGTAAACATATTCCGTTCGTCAAAGCGAGTGAAAGTAAAGTGCCGGTTTATATGCCTCCCGGCCATGGCGACACTTATAATCGGCGCCTCATAGGACCGGCGGATGGCGCAAAACACGTTGAGCTTATAGTCGGTGAAATGGGCCGCACCGGCCATGCCGTGACCCACACCCATACCGAGTTCGAACAAAGCATGTATATGCTCGAAGGCAAGTTGGAAGTAACCGATAGCGTCGGAAATAAGGTGTTTTTGGAACCAGGCGATTCTATTTTCGTCCCTATCGGCTGTGAGCATAAAGTTGTGTGCCTCACCGAGAAATCGAAGTTCCTGGTCATATACACTCCGCCACGGCAATCGAGCAAAGAGAAAGTGTAAAACGAAGCAACGGTTGTAGAAAGTGCTTGTTACCACTTGTCCACTACGAACGGCGAACGGGGCCGGGCCTAATGCCGTTAACTTAACAGCAATACTGTTCACTTAGAGTCTATTATGTGGCATAATCTCCTCAAATTCAAAGAAGAGGAGGGAACAAAATGCCTCGTACGCTCGCAGAGTTGCCTAAAGGAGCTCGTCTTACGGATTACATTCGGCGTTATCGCGGCTGCCTTCCCGCTGGACAAGGTGCACGACATTCTGAGGCGAACCGAAAGGACGAGCGAGCGTCAGCGGGATCTTCCTGCTCATGTGACTATTTACTACGTTATAGCGCTGGCGCTCTACATGCAGTCGTCCTACCAGGAGGTTCTGCGATGCCTTCTGGAAGGAATTCGTTGGTTGCTCGGCCCTGGCGACACGATCAAGGTCACGGGCAAGTCGGGTATTTCTCAGGCGCGAACCAGATTGGGTGCAGAGCCGTTGCGGCGGCTCTATGATGAAGTGGTGGCGCCAATAGCCCAGGCAAAAACTCGGGGGGCCTGGTACCGCACCTGGAAAGTGGTGAGCATAGACGGCACGACGCTGGATGTGGCTGACACCGATGAAAACGAAAAGGCATTTGGGCGGCCTACGGCGGCCCGCGGCCAGAGCGGCTTTCCCCAGGTCCGGCTTGTGTCGTTGGTGGAAAACGGGACCCATGTGCTGTTTGGCTCCCAAATCGCGGGATGCAGGACGGGGGAAGCGGCGCTGGCAGACCTTGCGATTAGCTCTGTTCGGGAGGGTATGCTGTGCCTGGCAGACCGGTATTATTTTTCCTATAAAAGGTGGGCCAAAGCGGCTAAGCCCGGCGTGGCCCTGCTGTGGCGGGTCAAAGTAGCTATGAATTTGCCCTCTAACCGGCGTCTGGCGGACGGATCGTATCTGAGCAAAATCTACCGCTCGACCTATGATCGGCGAAATGACAGGAAAGGGGTCGAGGTCAGGGTGATCGAATACACCCTCGACGGCGTTGCGGGCGCGGAGCCTGTCTACCGGCTCCTGACGACGATCCTGGACCCCGCGGAAGCTCCCGCCAATGAACTGGCGGCCCTGTACCATGAAAGATGGGAGATCGAAACAGCTCTGGATGAGCTCAAGACTCACCTGCGGGGCGCTCGTATCGTACTGCGCAGCAAGACACCGGAACTGGTGCGCCAAGAAGTCTACGGACTGCTGCTTGCGCACTTCGCCATCCGGGGACTGATGCATGAAGCCGCGCTCAAGGGTGATGTCGATATGGACCAACTCTCGTTCCTTCACTCTGTCCGTGTCGTAAGACGCAGGTTGCAGCGGTTCGTCGCTGCTTCCCCCTGAGGACTTGCCATTGCTCCATGATGCTGTCCTCCATGAGGTGCTCGGCGTTCGTGTTGCATCAAGCCGCGGCAGACGCAACCAGCGCGGCGTCAAGAGGAAGATGAGCCACTATAATCTACGTAAAAAGGGCCATGTGCCTCAACAATGGATTAGGGTCAACCCCACAGTTCGCATCATTAAGTGAACAGTATTGAACTTAACAGGTATGTGTTGCCTGTGCTGTCTTTGGGGGTTTCCGGATGGAGCGCCAACGGCGATGCTGTTCTGAATTCAGGCTTTCGTCCCCGGCGCAGCCTCTGCAAACCGCGGCTGTTTCTGCGATATTCCCGCCAATGCACCCGATGTCGCGCACAGTTTTGCACAAATTCTGCCCGGATGGCAGGCCGGAAGTCCACATCAGCACTGGACATTAATTAATTAGAAATTACCAGCAGAAATTACCTAACCTGCAGCCATCTCTGTTAATCCTGCTAATCCTGCAAATCCTGTCTAAGCTTTTTCCCGCGTCCCCCTTTACCGCTGGAGTTCCTTTTATGATTGGCCAGTTCAACCGAAAAGTCCAGGATTTGCGAACTTTCGCGGTATGCGTCTAAGCAGAAATCACCAAGATGCCGAGCGCTTAGCTCGAAATCTTCGATAAACCCATCGAGGTTTCCCGAACGGTAGAACTGTTCATAGACCTTCAGGCCATCCTTCAAAGTGGAAAGAATTTCTTCGGTATTGGGATTCATCTGGGTGATGGCGGCATAGAGTTCCGGACTTTGCGCGAAAATCCTCCCGACGAGGTTCATTTCGATGCGGTAGCTCGGGCTTGTATAATTCATAGTTTCGCCTATGTCTGCATCGAGCTTTCTCAAGGTCCTTCCGATGAGCATAGTCGTAAGGTGGAAAAGCACCTGGATGATGCCCATCATCCTGTCGTGTTCTTCCGGGCTGCATTCCTTGACACGGATGCCGCTCGAGGTAAAAAGCGCGCGCAGCCTCCGCCACTGCGCCTGGCCGATGCGAACGGGACAGGCGGCCAGGGTCTGGCCGTTAAAGCTCGATATTCGGCCTCCAAACATCGGGTGAAGCCCGACGACGCTGCCGTGGGATTGCAGCATCTCTTTCACGGGAGCGGTCTTCAGGCTGGTCAGGTCCATCAGGAGCTGACCCGGCCGGGTGTGCGGAACGAGTCTCCTGATTATCTCGACGGTCTTGTGAAGCGGCACGGCAAAAATGACTATATCGGATTCGGCTACAGCCTGCTCGGGCGTAAGCGACGTACCCAAGTCGGCAATATTGACGTGAGATCCGTGCGAGCTGAAGAACTTTGAAAAAAGCCGACCCATTTCACCCTGCCCGCCGATTATCCCGATTACGGAACGTTTATTCCACCGGCGGCTTGAGTTGGTTGGGCCGCAAAAGTGAGGGCCATCCATACTTTGTTCACCCATTAACCTTTACGTCTGTGTTCTTTCATATAAACCGGCCGATTGCTTCGGCGACCCGGCGGCACTCCTCGATCATTGAAAGAAAAACCTGCGGGCGGAGAGATTGAGGACCGTCGCTCATTGCTTCCTCAGGACGCACGTGCACTTCAACGAGGATCCCGTCAGCGCCGGCCGCAACGGCCGCCCTCGAGACGGCTGGCACAAGGTCTGCCCTCCCGACCGCGTGACTCGGGTCAACGATTACCGGGAGATGTGTGAGTTGCTTCAGAAGCGGTACCGCGCTGATATCGAGGGTATTTCGGGTTTCGGTTTCGAAGGTCCGGATTCCCCTTTCGCAAAGAATTACCTTCTCGTTCCCCTGCGCCACGATGTATTCAGCCGACATGAGGAATTCTTTTATAGTGGCGCAGAGGCCGCGTTTCAGGATCACCGGTTTATCGATGTTGCCGACCTCTGTGAGGAGCCTGAAATTTTGCATGTTGCGAGTACCGATCTGGACGATGTCAGCATACTTGCAAACCAGCACGGTGTCTCTTGGATCCATAAGTTCGGTAACCACCTTCATACCGGTTTTTTCGCGCACTCCAGCAAGGAATTTCAACCCCTTCTCGCCCCAGCCCTGGAACGCGTAGGGTGAAGTACGTGGTTTGAAAGCGCCGCCGCGCAAAAAATGAACCCCGGCACGCCCGATCTCTTCGGCTATTTCCTCGAGAACTTCCCGGCTCTCGACCGCACAGGGCCCTGCGATAACCTGGATCTGAGGGCCGCCGATCTCAAGGCCGTTTATATGCACCACGCTGTTTTCAGGCTTGAATTCCCTGCTGACCAGCTTGTACGGTTTCAATATGGGGAGCACCTTCTCCACTCCAGGAAAGGTCTCTATAGGGATCTCCGCTATAACCCGTTCATCTCCAATCGCACCCACAATGGTCCTGTGCTCGCCTTTGGAGATATGCACCCGGAGGTTCGTGTCCTCGAGGCGCCGGACTATTCTTAGCAGGTCTTCTTCCCGGTGATCCGGCCGCATTACAATGATCATGACGATTTCCCCCCATACTTCTTCCAATTTTGGAACGATCGCATACAAAAAAAGCCGTGAGCACCCAAGGCGCTCACGGCTTCAAAACAAACAAATTGAAATCTCAGGACCCGAGCATACCTTAAGCGTTCCCTTCGCCGGGGTAATAATAATCGTAATAATAAGATATACTGAGCATATTCTCTCCTACGAGGTACAAAATAGACTTCATCGCAACCACTTTGTCAAGATAAATTCCGCACAAATTCCAAGTCCGGAAACCTTCGAAAACCGGACTTTTCACCTAGGCTCCATTACGTAAGGATCTACACGTATTCCAGTTTCCGCATCAGCACGGATTCGTATCCGGCTTCCAGCTTGCCACAGCCCAAAACACTTTCTCCATCCCGTGTCTTTGCCCGAATGCAGACCTACTCCACCTTCTCGTTGATTCCTGCTGAATCGCCGGAAAAGTACAAAATCAGGTCCGGTATGCCGTCCTCATTTATATCCCTCACACTGCGGGCATAAATCTCGGGGTCACATATATCGTCAAGGGCGCCGACGTTACCAGATCCGATTCTCACCGAAAGAGGATCCACCTGCCCAGGGTCGAAATCGAAACCGTCCCGTTCTTTGGCAACGCTTGGAATCGCAACCGGAATTGTTCCGCCTTCCAGGTAGTTGTCACCGACCGAGCCGACAAGCACGTTAACATCGTTGCTGTGAAGGATCTCGATCCAGGGATATAGCCCAAACCACAGCAAGCACGCTCCCACGGCGATTCCGATAATGCGAAGAATACTCAACGCATACCGAGCGCAATAAAGAGCAACCCCATGGTCCAAAACAGGACACTATGTATTAAAACCCTCACCTGCTCTTTTTTAATTTTGTCCATGATCTTTCTCCAGAATTAAGAAGTACAATTCTCAGAGATAATTTAAGGAGGGAGAAGGAATACTGTCAATCGAGGCAGGAAGATATATCC
>JBELAB010000269.1:0-4710 GCA_049509275.1 Syntrophobacteraceae bacterium
GATTTCTGGCGAGCCTGACTGCCTCGTATTTCCTGATGAAATCTCCCTTTGAGCCGCCCAGGCACTTCCCCGCAGACGACCAGTACATTGAAACGAGTCCAGCCTGCAATCCTTCAGGGACCCTAACATAAGGGTCAATCAGCAGCGAAGCAAGGTCATAGGCAGGAGGCCCGAACCGCATTCCCTGAAAATCGAGCAGCCGGAGCCTTGCACGGCAGACCATGATATTGCGGCTCTGGAAGTCCCTATGAAAAACGAAAGAACTCTTATGCACTCCCGCAGCCTCCGCAAGCGCCTCGAAATCCGGGCGGAGTTCATCGGCAGAGATTTCAAGCCCCAGACACCCGTTGACAAAGGACTCTCGAAAGTACTCAAGCTCACGCTCATAGACAAAAGAAGGATCGTATAAGGCCGTATCGAAGCAAAACCCCGGCTCGAAACCCTTCGGAGCTTTCCTGTGGAGCGCTCCAAGCAACGTAATAACACGACTGTATATAGATTCCAGGTTTGTCCGGCGAGAGCGGACGAAGTCTTGCAAATGCAGATCTCCGGCGTCTTCGAGGAGAAATCTTCCCTCACGGGCGTCTGCATAGAGGATGCGCGGTACCGGTAAACCTTTCGAATGCAGGTGGTTGCCGATTAGAAGATACGAGTCGTTCTCATCTGTGGAGTCTTTTCTTATTCGAGGCGAAATCAGACCGACCAGCGAAGAAGATCCGCAAAAAATCCTAAAAAACTTCCTCTCGGATCCATCGCCGAAAAAGGGAGAGACCCGAATCTTTTCAAAGGAGCCCAAGATGGTTCGAGCCTTTTCGACCAGGTCCTCGAGTCCCGGCAAATTATGGACGATCGATTTCACGTCACTCCCGGCGCGAATATTTTTCCCGTATGGCTGCCCGAAATACTCATTCCATCCGCCACAATGCAGTCTTTGAGAGAACTTCCTTTTTCAATGCGTATATCGTCCCACAAGATGACGTTCTCAAGGCTGACGCCCTGGCAAATTCCAACCCCATGCCCCGCCACAACCGATCCTTTGAGACGGCAGTCCGGGTGTACAACCGCTTCCGGATCGATTGAAATATTCTCTCCGGTTCTAAGAGGCAAAAGGGACCCGGGCTCGAGTTGACAAAGCTCCCGGGTAACTTTTCCGTAGCTCCGGACCGATCCCACTTCGCGCCAGAAAAGGCCCTGCTGTGTGATGGCCCCGGGTGAGGCGCCCTTCGCTATAAGCCTTCGATAGATATTGAGAATATCTTCCGGCATTCCGGCAGCAGAGCCGGCCAGGGCCGAAGGATTTATGAGATGAATTCCGGTAAAAGCCATCAGTCTGACGCCGTTGCCCCTCTTTTTAACCTCTTCCGCCTCGCGCCCGAATCCGAGCACAAATCCGTCCTCGCTTACCGCTACGTTATTGAATTCGGGCCAGTCGTGCAACAGGAGGCTGACTTCAACGCCCGCGAGCTTGTGTTGCTCATACAACGCGTTCAGGTCCACATTGCTGATGATATCGACGTTGATCACCGCGAAAGGCTCGTCTGCAAAGTGCTCTGCCGCAGACCTGATACCGCCTCCCGTTCCAAGGAGCACCGGCTCATCGAGCACCTTAACCGGCATCGGCCACTGCCTTTGCGAGACCACTGCGGCAAGGCGGTCTTTGAGGTGATAAGCGTTGAGAAACACAGCGTCGAACCCACAACGATAGAGCCTCTCAACCCAGAATTCGAGCAACGTGACTCCGCGAAGCGACACAAGGGCTTTCGGGCGACAGTTCGTAAGCGGCAGAAGCCGGGTCCCAAGCCCGGCAGCCAAAATCATCGCGCGCATGAATTATCCAAAGGCGGTGGGACCGCCAGCAAGGGCGGTGGGACCGCCATCCAAGGCGGTGGGACCGCCTGCCAAAATTGACGAGACCTGAGGCGGTGGGACCGCCAGCCAAAATTGACGAGACCTGAGGCGGTGGGACCGCCTGCCAAAATTGACGAGACCTGACTCGCCGCTACCTTCGGTGGCGGCGGAGCGCATCGTGTTCTCATGACTCTAAAGCTCTTGCGACCCAATTGCCAAGAATCCCGGCATAGTTCGGGGCGGTGATTTCCACACGCGTCCCGCCGCCCGGCGCGCTTTTCAATGCCACATCTCCCTGCGCAAGCCAATTGATCACCTGAGCATATACTTCGTACTCGAGCGATAATCCGCGGCGGCGAATTTTGTCGATATCGTCATCCGGCCAGATTGGATATACAGCCTGGGCGATAATGGGCCCCGTGTCTTCGCCTTCGTCGGCAAAGTGGACTGTGATGCCTCCCCACTTGCAGCCGTATTGGAAAGTATCCTCATAGCCGTGCCGACCCGGAAAGCAGGGAAGCAGCGCCGGGTGGATGTTGAGGATTCTCAGTCCGCCCGCATTGAAGTGATTTATGAAATAAGGAGTTACCAGGCGCATGAAACCTGCCAGGCAAACATAATCGGGCCTGTAAGAATCTATTATACGGATCAGCTCGTGTTCGGCCATGACCAACTGCGCAAACCGTTTTTGCCGCTCAATCGGGTCAGGATTTCCCGCTATTTTCTGCCTCCGGTCCAGATCAGCGAGATCGACCGGCAATTGGACCATTTCGAGTTCCGTGGGGGAGTGTTTCAGGAAAGCTTTGTAATCCACATGGAATGCGGGGATATCGGCCCTTGCGGCCCTCTTGAGACCGAAGGCCCCCGGCCTGTCGCTGAGCACCACAACGATTTCAGCACTCAGGGTCCCGGCCAGGGACCTGTCTATCATCGCCTGCAGATTGGTCCCGCCGCCCGAGATGAGCAGGGCGAGCCGCAGTTTTCGTGCGCAAATGGCCATAAGCCGATCTTTTAATTGAGCAGCATGTCCGGCTATTTAAAATAGCCCACGGCATTCCGAAAGAACTTAATCCCCTCGCCTTCTTCCGGAATTGGTTTGCCTTCGCGTCTATATTTTTCTTTAAGAAAAGTCCAGTCAGGGTGATTCGTGAAATGGTTGAACGCCTCGGGATGAGGCATCAGCCCGGCGACTCTGCCTGTCTGGTCGCAGATTCCTGCAATATCTTCAACCGAACCGTTCGGATTGAAAGGAAACTCCCCGAGGGCGAGGCTGCCGTCAGGTTTTGCATAACGCAAGAATACCTGCCGGCGGCCAATAAGCTTTTCAATAACGCCGGGTTCGGCGAAAAACTTCCCCTCGCCGTGGCGTATCGGCAGCTCTACACTCCGGATATCGCGCGAAAGAACGCAATCTGATGCCGGGTTGATAGACAAGTTCACCCACTGGTCGCGAAACCCCCCGCAGTCATTGGCGATAAGAGCGACTTCCCGCTTCATTTCGCCCAACTGGAACCCCGGCAGAAGTCCCAGATTAACCAGCACCTGGAAGCCATTGCATATCCCGATCACAATTCCGCCTGTGTCCACAAGTGCTGAGATCTGGTCCTGGAGCCGGTGTTTGAGACGCATTGCCATAATTACCCCGGCCCCGTGGTCGTCACCCCAGGAAAATCCTCCGCCTATCACGAAGATCCGGTAAGAGCTCAATGATTTCTCGCCTGAAATGAGACTGTTGAGGTGTACTCTTTCCACCTCCGCCCCGGCAACTTCCAACGAATACGAGGTTTCAAGATCGCAATTGAGACCGAAACCTGTCATCACGAGAGCTTTCACGGTTGACAACTGAAACTCCCTTCGTTTCGCGGGGCTTGGGAACCGGGACCGCCAGCCGAGATCTCGACGCTCCGCGAGGCGGGCGCCTCACTGCGAAGCCTATTCAAGACCGATGTCCTTTCTATAGTAAATTCCCTCGAAGCGGACCTTCGCTATTTCTGAAAGGGCCGTTTCCCTTGCTTCTTTAAGAGTCTTTCCGGAACTCACTATGCAGAGCACCCTTCCGCCGGTCGTAACGAATTGGCCGGAAGCGTTCTTTTCCGTACCGGAATGAAAAACCAGGCATCCCTTGCCGATCTGATCCACTCCATCTATAGGCAGGCCGATTTTGTAACGGTCCGGATAACCCTTGTACCAGCCTTTTTTGCCCTTGGTGGGGCCGCTCGTGGCAATAAGGCACAGGCGGTAGTCCGGGTCCCACTCAGGCTTTATCCTGTCGAGTCTGCCCGTTGTAATCGCCTCGCAGATGTCCACCAGATCCGTTCTAAGCCGGGGAAGTATTACCTGGGCTTCGGGATCTCCCAGACGTATATTTATTTCAAGTACGTAAGGACTGACTTCCGTCCCACTTTCTACAAGCATCAGCCCGAGGTACAGGACCCCTCGGTACAGGATACCGTATTTATCCCGCACGCCCCTTATGAGCGGCTCGGCCACCTTCGACATGATGGTTTTCACCAGAGAATCATCCAGCCAGGGGTGAGGCGAATATGAACCCATTCCCCCGGTGTTTTTCCCTTCGTCGTTTTCTCTTGCCCGCTTGTAATCCTGTGCTGCAACCATCGGAATTATCGTGAAGCCGTCGGTAAAGCAAAAAAAGGAAAGCTCCCGGCCATAGAGCCGTCTTTCTATATCGACACGCTCACCAGCCTCGCCGAATATTCGCTCTTCCATAATTGAGCGCACGGCCTCTTCGGCCTCATGAACCGATTCGCAGACCAGGGAACCCTTGCCGGCAGCCAGACCGTCAGCTTTGACAACAACCGGATATCCGACGCTCCGAATGTAGTCGCGGGCTTTGCCGGGTTC
>JBELAB010000027.1:0-13141 GCA_049509275.1 Syntrophobacteraceae bacterium
TGGTTATCGATGATGGTCTGAACGATGGCGAGCCCCAGCCCCGATCCTTTTTCGCGCGTGGTGAAAAAGGGATTGAAAATCTTTTTCATTGCCTCTTTGGGAATGCCCGTCCCGGTGTCCTCGACCTGGATTTCCACAAGAGAGGCATCATTGCTTCCGTTTGTAATCGAGGTCCGAACGGTCAGCATTCCTCCTTCCGGCATCGCCTGAAGCGAATTGGCGAAAATGTTGAGAAAGGCGCGGTAGAGCAGGTCCTGATCGGCCTCCAGGCAACAGCCCCCTGTCTGGTAACGCCTTTGGACCTTGATTCCGAGCCTCTGACACTCAGCTTCCATCACCGAAAGATTCCTGTCCAGAATATCTTCAATATTGCATACGGCAGGACGCAGCCTGTTGGGCCTGGCGAAATCCAGAAACTCGGTCAGGATATCGTTCAGGCGTGTGGATTCTTCGACGATAATGGAGGAAAATCTCTTTTGTTTATCGTCGTTCATGCGGCAATCCAGAAGCTCTGCGGTGCTCCTTATGATTCCCAGGGGATTGCGGATTTCATGGGAGACGCCGGCAATCATTTCGCCAAGCGCAGCAAACCGCTCCGATTGATGAAGCTGCTCTTCGAGCTTGTATTTCTCCCGGCTTCTTGCCGTTATTATCCGCTCAGCACGCCGTGCGATAAACAGAATGGTCACAAAGAGGATACCGACGAAGAGGAGAAAACTGAGTGCGACTATCCACTGAAACCGGTGTATGGTTTCATAATCATGACTTACGTCCTGTGTTATTTCAAAGACGCCGAGGACCTTGCCCTTTCTCCAGCTAAGCGGCCTCTCCTCCCACATCGGCAGATAGGTAATAAGCCTTCTGGCGCCGCCTTTGAGTGCGAATCCGAAAAAATTGGTCTCCTCGGCCGACATAACCGAAACGGATTCTTCGTTCAAAGCTCGATTAAAAGAATCGCCAAGGTCGCCCTTAGTGCCGATCAATTCCTTATTCGTACTGTTGTAGGTGAGTGTCTGTTCCAAATCGTAGATGTTCACGTGCTCCACCGACAGTCCGTGGATAGTGTTTCTCACGACTTTATCGAGCCTGTCATACTGGCTTTCGCGGCTGAGGTGGATTTCCCCCTCGGTGACCAGTGTAGGCAAGGTGAATTGGAAAAAAACCTGGTGATTCAAGTTTTCGGCGACAATGAGCGCGTATTGTTCGCTTTTTTTCAGCAGAATGGCCTTTGCTTTTTGCGAGATAAACCCGGACAGGACAATGGTGCAAACCAGGATTACCATCAGGCTTGAAAGCGCAAGATACTTGACCAGTTGAAACGGCTTGACGCTTTCGAGAACTCTTTTCTTGGCTTGAAGTGATTTCATGTTCCAGAGCTGTCTTTTTTGTCCAGTAGTTGCTTCACCTTTGCGCGCCTTTGATCTAGCCGGTCTTTGAATCCGGCTTCCCATCCGGCGCCCTTGGGATTAAAGAAAAGCACGCCGGCGAGTTCCCCGGGCATGTAGAGTTCGGGAAGCCACCCTCCTTCGAAATCGTGAGCGTATTTATATTCTCTGCCGTAGCCGAGTTCTTTCATAAGTCCGGTGGGCGCGTTGCGCAGGTGCAAAGGCACCCGGGCGGCGCCACTGTTTTTGGCGGCTTCCAGAGCCCGGTCCAGAGCGACGTAGAGCGAATTGCTCTTTGGCGAGAGGCAAAGATACACGACAGCTTGAGCAAGGGCAAGCTCGCCTTCGGGACTGCCGAGGAAATGATAGGCATGAAAAGCGTTTACAGCCTGAACAAGAGCGGCTGGATCAGCAAGCCCGATGTCTTCGGAGGCCATCCTTATGATGCGCCGGGCGAGATAGAGCGGGTCCTCGCCTGCGTCAAGCATCCGAGCCAGCCAGTAGAGGGCCGCGTCCGGATCGCTTCCCCTGACGCTTTTATGCAGGGCTGAAATGAGATTGAAGTGTTCCTCTCCCCCTTTGTCATAATGCACGGACTTGCGCAGCAGAGCTTGCTTTGCCGCTTCAAGATCCACGGTACGTATGCCTTCGGAATCAGGCACAGTAGTCAGGACACCAATTTCCAAGGCGTTCAAAATGACTCGTGCATCCCCTCCGGATGCTGCAAGCAAATAATCTTGCGCTTCCTCGGCAAGGCGCGCCGGGAACTTTCCCAGTCCCCTCTCTACATCGCACAGAGCACGGTCGATTATTTGTTTCAAATCAGCCTCTTCGAGCGGTTCCAAAACGGCAACCTGAGCCCGCGACAGCAGTGGACGTATGATTTCGAACGATGGATTTTCCGTGGTGGCCCCGAGCAGAAGCACCGTTCCATTTTCAACATGCGGCAGGAGGGTGTCCTGCTGTGCCTTGTTCAACCTGTGGATTTCGTCCATGAGCAGCCATGTTCTCATTTTCCTTTTGGCGAAGACTTCTTTCGCCTCCTGAACGGCGGCCCGTATTTCCCTGGCCCCCGCCATGACCGCAGACAAATACACAAGGTGGCTTTCAGTATGCGTTGCTATAATCTTGGCCAAAGTCGTCTTGCCGCAACCCGGAGGCCCCCAGAGGATAAGGGAGTGGAATCGCCGGTTGCGCAGAACTCTGTCGAGTATCTTTCCCGGCCCGAGCAGGTGCGACTGCCCTATGAACTCACCAAGGTTGCGGGGACGCATCCGCTCGGCCAGAGGCGCATGTCCTCCAGGTTCATCACCGGAACGATTTTCGAACATATTTAACTGGTCCATCAGCTTCTGGTTTTGCCGGGTCAATTTCATGCCCTCCGCCGCCCTTTGAGCGAAAAGCCGCACATTTGCCCTCGAAAAATGGAATTTCCAAAGGATAAACCTAATTCTAATGAAAGTGTACGAATATTCCAGCTTTTTGACAGTGAGGAGGACTGTCTTGGTGTAAGCAGGGCACTAAATTCGGCCTATACCGGTTGCACTTTACGCTGCGTTCGGGATGGGGCCGAAATGATGGATTATATAATCCGACAACCTTATGCTACTCGCCCAGGTAGGCTTTTCGGACCCGTTCATCTTTTAGCAGTTCCCCGCCCGGGCCTTCGAGAACTACCGCACCGGTCTCGAGTACGTATCCGTAATGCGCTATGCTGAGGGCGGCTACCGCGTTCTGCTCGATCAGAAGGATGGTCGCCCCCTCACCGTTGATCTGCTGAATAGCCCTGAAAACCTCTTCCACCATGAGGGGCGCAAGCCCCAACGACGGTTCGTCCAGCAGAATCAGTTTCGGTCTGCTCATGAGCGCACGGGCAAACGCCAGCATTTGCTGCTCACCGCCGCTGAGCGTGCCTGCCAACTGCGTCCGCCTCTCTGAAAGCCTTGGAAAAATCGAAAGCACCCATTGGAGTGCCCTGTTAAATTCGGCGGAAGTGCATTTGTAAGCGCCGAGCTCAAGGTTTTCCGTAACGGTGAGGTTTCCAAATATCCGCCTTCCTTCAGGACTGACCGCGATACCCAGTTGAATGATTCTGTGGGTACTGAGCCGCGTTAATTCAGTTCCCAGGAAATAGACCGCGCCGGAGCGCGGCCTGACGAGACCGACAATGACTTTGAAAGCTGTCGTTTTGCCCGCGCCGTTGGCGCCGATCAAACAGACTATCCGCCCCTGGCCGATCGTGAGGCTGACCCCTTTTAGCGCGTGTATTCCTCCGTAATATACGTGCAGGTCCTCAGCCCTGAGCATGAGATACGCCTCCGAGGTAAGCCGAGATGACCTCCGGGTCCTTCCTGATTTCATCAGGCGTACCTTCGGCGATCGACTGGCCGTAGTTGATTACCTTTATTCGCTCGCAAATGTTCATGACGAACTTCATGTCGTGCTCGATCAAGAAAATCGTAATCCCGTTTTTTTCCCGTATCCGGCGAATGAAGGCGGCAAGCTCCATTTTTTCCATCGGATTCATCCCGGCAGCCGGTTCGTCCAGTAAGAGCATACCTGGTTGGGTGGCAAGCGCCCGGGCAATTTCGAGCTTCCGCTGAAGCCCGTAGGCAAGGTTTTGAGCCTTTTCAAAAGCAAGGTGGGCGAGGCCTGCCTGTTCAAGGTATTTCAGGGAGTGCTCCCGTATCCTTTTTTCTTCCCTTCCGTGTTTGGGCAGCCCGAGCATGGCGGTCAAAAAGGACGACTCGATCGAATAATGGCAGGACACCATAACATTTTCGAGCACGCTCATATCGGCGAAAAGCTTTATATTCTGGAAAGTGCGCGCAATGCCCCTGGCTGTTATCAGGTGAGAGGCAAGCCGCGTGATGTTTTCTCCATTCCAGGTTATATCGCCTGCAGTGGGCCTCAGCATGCCGGTTATCATGTTGAAAACCGTAGTTTTACCGGCCCCGTTGGGACCTATCAGGCCCGTGAGCTCACCCCGCTCAAGCGTGATCGAGAAATCGCTTACGGCGTTAAGCCCCCCGAACTCTCTTGTCACATGGCGCATCTGGAAAAACGAGCTCATGGCGGTGTTTGACTCCTCCTCCATCCGGCCAACTTCGATTCAAGAGAATCCCAACTGAGTTCGCTACGCCCCATGATTCCCTTTCTGGCGAACAGAATAACCAGCATCAGAATCAGGCTGAAGATAACCATCCGCATTCCGGGAATTCCCGGAATCGTGAAAGAGCCGATCTCCATGGGCCGTTCCACTACTCTTAGCGCCTCGCCCCCCCAGGCGAAAAGCACCGCCCCGATGATTGCTCCGGTCGTGCTCCCAAGGCCTCCAACGACTATCATGATGAGGAGGTTGAAGGTAAGGAAAAAAGTAAACAGGCCCGGCGAAATCGTCGTTATCAGGTGAGCCAGCAGCCCCCCGCCGATTCCCGAAAAAAAAGCGCTTATCAGGAAGGCAAGCATTAGGCGCCGAAACGGATCGACTCCCATCGCCCTCGCAGCCGTCTCGTCCTCCCGGACCGCCTTCATCGCCAAGCCGTAATTGCTGTTGATCAACCGCTGAATGACGACCACCGTCAGGGTTGCCACGCCCCATGACCACCAGAGGTTTGTGTACGGATAGAGGCCTTTGAGCCCAAGCGGCCCGTTAGTGACGCTTTGGCCGGCATTGCAGAGTACCCGGATGACCTCCCCGAAGCCCAGGGTTACTATCGCCAGATAATCACCCCGCACGCGCAGAACCGGAAAACTGATGAGAAAGGCAAAACAAGCGGCCACAACTCCTGCCGCGACGAGCGATACGGCGAAGGGGACATGGATCACGTCTATCGGCCAGACCGCATGCTCGATTATGAAATTGAGTTCCTTTTCCGCCGGGGTCATCGACAGCAACGCGGAAGTGTAGGCGCCTATCGCTATGAAACCGTTTGGACCAAGATGAAGAAGGCCGCAGACACCGTTTATAAGGTTGTAGCTGACCGCCAGCGTGATGAAAATGGCGATATTATTTAGTATTCTGATCTGATAGCCGGAACCGTAGCGGCTGCAGAGAAAAAGAACGCCGAACAGGAGAACGAGCGAGACGACATTAAGCCTGAATTTGAATTTTTTGCTCATGACCCCAATCCCGCATTACTGAATTACAGGCTCACCCATAATCCCGGTCGGTCTGAAAAGCAGCACCACTATAAGAATCAAAAAAGCGAACGCATCCCGGTACTCGGCCAGGTTGGGCAAAAAGGCCACGATCAGAATTTCGCAAAGTCCAAGCAGAAAACCACCGATAACGGCGCCGACGATGTTTCCTATGCCTCCAATAACCGCTGCAATGAAAGCTTTCACACCGGGTATGACCCCCATGAACGGATTTATCTGCGGGTATTTCATCGCCCACATGATCCCGCTCGCTGCCGCCAGGCTCGATCCGAGGAGGAAAGTAAGGGCAATGATCCTGTCCAGGTTGATTCCCATGAGCCGGGTTGCCTCGAAATCCCGCGAAGCTGCGCGCATCGCCTTGCCGGCCCTGGTCTTGAAGACGATATAAAGCAGTCCCAGAACCAGAAGCAGTGTTATGACCGGAGAATAAATCGTGAGCACCAGGATGTGGAGGTCTCCGGCCTTGATCACATAGCCGAAAAAATCAGGCCTGGGAAAGGGCTTTGGAATGCCCCCAATGAGCACAAGGGCAAGATTTTCCATCAGGAAAGAGGCGCCGATTGCCGAGATCAGCAATGAAACACGTGGGGCCTGCCTCAAAGGCCTGTAAGCTGCACGATCCAGCAGAATACCGATTGCTCCGGTGGCGATGACTGCGAGTGGAAAGCTGACAAACCATGGAAGTGAGAAAAGCAAAACTCCATAAATGGCTGCATAGGCTGCAACCATCAACAAATCGCCGTGAGCGAAGTTGATGAGCCTCAGAATTCCGTAAACCATCGTATATCCGATGGCAATCAGGGCATAGAGACTCCCCAGAGAGACACCGTTTATGAGTTGTTGAAGGAAAACCGTGAGGCTCATTTCGGGCCGCCTTCCGTCTAGAGGTTGGAAGCAAATGATTCACATAATGAATCGGAACCTGAAATGAGCCTTTAATACACCTCAGACGCCCTTGGCGCAAGCCTGCCTGATGCGTACGACCAGTTCGGAAAGATCGCAGGGCTTGACAAGGTAATCGAACGCCCCGTATTCCATTCCCTCGCGGGCAGCGGTTTCAGACCCATGACCTGTGAGGATGATAACCGGCATTTGGGGTGCCATTACTTTAAATATTTTCAAAACCTCAATGCCGTCCATATCTTCCATCTTCAAGTCAAGGACAGCGAGGTCAAAAGATTCATTGCGCAAAATGCGAATCGCCTCGCTTCCGGAGAGGGCGGTTTCCACCTGGAAATTGCGCTTGGAGAGCCTTTTTGCCAGGACTGAAACATACCCCTCCTCATCATCGACAAGCAAAAGTTTCGTCCCCTTGCTACAGTGCATCATGAGGTCTCTGCGTGAATGGGAATGTTTACATGGAAAGTCGTGCCGAGCCCAACCGAACTGTCCACGGTGAGATTTCCTCCGAGTCTTTTAATGATTCCATAGCATATCGACAGTCCCAGCCCGGTGCCTTTTCCGACGGGCTTGGTGGTAAAAAAGGGATCGAATATGCGCGCCATAACACTCTTGGAGATTCCGTGCCCTGTGTCCGCAATGTCCACTACCACCTTGTCGCCTTCCACCCTGCTCCGTATTTCGAGCAATCCGCCTCCGGAGCCAATGGCGTCAATCGCGTTATTGATGAGATTCATGAAAACCTGCTGCAATTCAGTAGGGGAGGCTGAAATAAGCGGCAGGTGCTCATCTAATTCAGTTTGAACTCTTATGTTGTTGAATTTTGAGCGCTCCTTGCAAATGCTCAATATTTCTTCAATTGTATCGTTGACTTGAATTTCGTGGTGGACGGGGTCCGTTTTGCGGGCAAAACTAAGCAGTTTATGAGTTATCTCTTTGCACCGCACTCCCTGAAGGCTTATCTGCTTGAGGGAGCGCCGGAACTCATCGACGTTTTGGCTCTGCTTAAGCTCTTCCTCCTCAAGCAGGTCTCCCATCCACCCGGCTTCCTCGACCATAATGGCGACCGGATTGTTTATCTCGTGAGCTATCCCCGCAGCAAGCTCGCCGATTGAGGCAAGCTTTCCCGCTTCTATTACCTGCTCGTTCATCATTTCCTTTTCCAGGTCGGCCTTTTGGATCTGCCCAACCATCTTGCGCGAGATGAAAAGGGCAACCACCACAATTGCCAGGCAGCCGAAGAAAAAGATAGTCAGCGCAATTACCCTTGCGCGATTGACCTCGGAGAACGCATCATCCCGGTCCTGCAGGTATGCCAACGTCCACTCGCCTGCCTTGAGCGGCATGAGAATGAAAATGATGTTTCTGTTCCGGCTCTTCACTATTCCCGATGAGGCATTGCTGCCCGATGAGGACGTTTTGACCTCCTCAATACTGGAAACACCAGGTTCGGCGCTTTGCTTCCCTGCCATCCCGGCCCATGACGTTCTGCTCAGCAGGCTGGTAATGTTGGGCGCAAGTTCAGTGCGGGGGCGCGTCTGAAGCTCTCCCGCACTGTTCACTATGAAAGCTGACCCCGTTTTACCGATATGAATTTGTTCAACCAGCGAGTTGAAGGCCACAAAATCTATGGTCGCCCGCAAGAGCCATTCGGTGTCGCCCCGTCTTTTTTTTACACAGATGATAAAGTGCGGGGTACGGCGAAGACCCAGGAAAACGTCGGTCAGGTAATAATCTCTCTTTATGGCTTCCCGGAACCATTCTGCTTTGGAGTAGTCGGCGTTTAGGAGTTTGAGGCTCCCAGCGTATGAAATCTGCACTCCCGCCGAGTTTACTACCCCTAAATCGACAAAAACACCCGAATAGGCATTTTGAAGAATAACCAACTTGTTTTGGAGAAAAGTTTCGTCAGTCAATTCATCGTAGGTGTAAGAATCTGCGAGGACCTTGATGTAGGAAAGTTTTTCATCGAGAAACGAATTTATGATCTGCTGATGTTTTTCCACCAGTTCGTGGAGATGCTCCATGACCTTTTCCCGATAAGAGGTCTCAAAATAGTAGCCTATGAGACCTGCTATCAGCATGAGAGGTGTAAAGGAGACCACGATCACAATCAGGGTCATGTTCCTGGTCAAAGATGTGTAGTAATGCTTTTCCATCATATCGGATTTCAGGCGGATTCGTTCATTCAGCCCTCGGAATTCGTTAAACGGCCCTGCTTGCCAGAAGCTTCTCGGCCCTCTTCACGGCTTCCAGAATATCGCCGATGTCCGCAGGTTTTCTCAGGTAAGCAAACGCACCAAGATTATGGCCATAGGCTTCATCCATTTCGGACCCATGGCCCGAAAGGAGTATCACTGCGACCTCGGGATGACTTTTTTTTACGCGGCGCAAGACCTCCAAGCCGTCCATTCCGGGCATTTTGAGATCGAGCACCATGATTTTTACGGCGCCCTGGTCAACAATTCGCAGGGCCTGCTCACCACTGTGGGCTACATGAGCGGTGAACCCCCTCAGCCTAAGCCGTTCCGCAAAAGCCTCAGCAAATTCCACTTCGTCGTCAACGATGAGAATCTCGAGTCCCATTCAGATCAAACCTTTTCAGATAGAAATCGCAAGGCCCGGGAACCCAAACGGGCCGGTCCGAAAAATCATTCCGGCGGGGCGGCCCTTTCAGGGATTTGCCCGCCGTGAAAAAAGAGTACAAAGTCTGCATCAGATGCCTGCCAGTTATAACGCATACCCAAACTGGAGGCCAACTCCTCGAACTCCTGCCATTCGTCGAATTTGGCAACAGCTTCTTTTACGACTTTTTCACAGGATTCGCCCCCGAAATGAAAATCCAGACATGGAGAACCGAGATCGTCCCTTGCGAGCATCAAAATAGAGCCACTGCCGCTCATAGATCCTATAAATGCCTCGATGGCCCCGGTCAAAGCCATCTGGGTCCTGAATGCGTTGGTAAAAAGCATGATGGGGTGATCGCAGACCTGTCCCTTGAGTTCCACATTCCGGAGTGCGGCAAGTCTTTGCGCCAGCGAAACCGTCTGCGTCAGCACTGAATTCAGATCAATATCGGCGCAGGCGTGGTCCATGCTGTGAGCGAAGCGATTGAACCTGGAAGTGATTTCGACCCCTCTTCGAACCTGCTCTTCGATCTTTTGCACTGAGCGCTGAAACTTCTCCCGGTACGGAAACGGGACCTCCTTCATCATCGCAAGGAAGTCGGCCATCAGCCCATTTGTTTCGTTAATTACGGCCAGAACGTTTCTTAGCTCGTGAGTCACACTGGCGGATATTTTACCGAAAAAAGCAAGCTCGTTTGCTTTCACCCCAAATCCTTTGCGCGATTTGCCAAAAGTGGCGCTCGTTTAGTCAACTTTGGTCTTCGCCTTTGATTGGCTTGCCTTCCTATGGGCCTCCTGCATTGCCTGAGTGAGTTTTTCGATATCAACAGGCTTTTCCAGGTAGGCACATGCCCCAAGCTCCGCACAAAACCGTGCTATATCCTCGGAACCATGACCCGTAAGTACAATCACCTCGACGTTCGGATGCTTTTCTTTGACCCGGCGCAAAACTTCCAGACCGTCCATACCCGGCATCTTTAGATCCAGGACCATTACCTCGGGCTCATCTTCTTCTACAATCGAGAGGGCTTCCTCTCCACTGTAAACCACAGCCGAAGAGTAATCCCGCATCTGAAGGCGCTCCGAGAGGGCCTCGACAAAGTCTCTTTCGTCATCGACAAGCAGCACCTTGGACGGCAGGGGAAGATCGAAGTCGAACTTGCGGTAAACGTCCGTCTGGTAGTATCCCGGCCCCACTTTGGTCTCTGCGCCTTTCACGCCAGGAATAGCCGATACAAGCCTTTTGAGCTCTTCTTCAAGTGAAGAAAGCATCATCACGTACTTGTTGATTTCCATGACAACTATGCCGTCCCTTGCCGAAACCGAAACATCATGACCTTCCATGGCCAGCTTGAGATTTACCTCGGAAGCCAGCACAAAATCGGCCACAGCCTTCAGAGAGTCCTTCGATACCGTTAGAACGCTGCGCTTCAGATTGTCGCATATAAGGCGGACCGCGTCGTCGTGAGCGATTTTATTCATCGGGATAACAATATCATATAGCCCGGCGGCCCAAGGGTCTTTTTGCCCGAAGAGATGTTCAACCCAGAGAACAAGGGACTCGTCATTCTTGTGGATCTTCTTCAGCGCATCCTTAACCGAAATCTTCTCCAGGCGGCAGGCCAGGTTGGAACGATATCCGATGTCCGCTATCACGCACACGTTGAGTACGTGAGATATTCTCCTGGGGACCATCAGACCGCAGAGCCCGAACAGGAGGAGATCCTCGCCCTTCAGAGAATCGGCAACGAGCTGCCTCAGACAGGCCAGGCTGCGCTCCTTTTCATGCGTAAACTTATTGAAAATGGAAGCTTTCCCTCTGAGCGCATTCCACATTTTGCTCTCTTCGATATTGAACCGCTTGCTCGCCGCAGCCACCAGGTCCGCATCGTCAAGACGCATGTAACCCGTTTTCTCTATAACGCTGCGCACGACTTCCTCAGCTCCGCAATAAGAACCGCAAAAAACATTGACAACCGGCATGATTGATTATTCCTTCTCCTAGAGTTGTGGCGCGTCATCTGAAAAGTGGACCGAAATGAGCGGACAACTTTCCCGGCACTGCGTGTGGCTGCTGGAGTGTATTGCATCAACGGCATGGGAGATCGTCGAATAAATATTGTTTTCCTGGATTTTTGCCAGCAAGTGTGTGCGCCTCATAACTCCAAGCACTTTTTCGTTCAGCCCGGCAAAGGATATACCATAGCCGGCGCTTCGCACCCGATCCACAATGAGCGAGAGCGTTTCCTCCCCAGAGGCGTCCATATCGTTTATGCCGTTGGAGACAATGAGAATGTGTTTCAGTTCCGGCATTGCACGAATTCGCTCTGTAACCTTTTCTTCCAGATAGCCGGCATTGGCGTAAAACAGTGCTCCGTCGAAGCGGATCATCGCAATATGCCTGCACTCTTTGAGGCCGTGATCACGGGCGCTCTGAAATGAACTGTCCCCATACATCGAAAGGGTGGTCACCTTCGGACGCATGCTCTTGTAAAGAAACATCCCGAGCGAGAGCAGAACGCCGATCATTATTCCCTTGTCAAGATGCGGGGCTGTAATAAGGGTTGCCAGAAAGGTTAAGATCGAGAACAGTCCGTCGTACCATTGGGCCTTCCAGGCGTGAATGAAGCCCGAGACATTTATCAGGCCGATGACCGCCATCATGATAACTGCGGCAAGCACAGACTGAGGCAGGTAGTAGAGAAGCGGGGTAAAGAAAAGAAGCACTATGGCAACTGTAATGCTGGTTACTACGCTTGAAAACCCGGTTAGCGCACCCGACTGGATATTTACGGCCGATCGGGAGAAGGAACCCGATACCGGAAAACTTCTTGTGAAAGCCCCCATAATGTTGGCAATACCCTGACCGATGAGTTCCTGATTGGGGTCGAGCCTCTGTCCTGTTTTGGCGGCCATCGCCTTGGCAATAGAAATTGCTTCCATGAATCCGAGAAGAGAGATGATAGCCGCTATCGGGAGCAACTTGAGCATGATATTCAAATCCAGCCTGGGAAACCCGAAACTTGGCAACCCACGTGGAATGCTTCCGACAACGCTTCCCCCGCCCATCAGTACGATAGCTTTCTCATCGACCGAAAAGTTGCCGATCCTTACCCTCCATGTCGAACCGTCTCCCTTCAGGGTTTCATCAAGTTTGCCGTATGGAATGTAAATATTTTTGCCATCAGCGGCAGTAGCGGCAGTAAAGAGATAACCTCTAATCCCTGAGCGCCTTCGAGCCATCATCTCTTTGAGCTCAGAGAGTCTTAAATCGACCATGTCGCATTCATGCTTTATCGCCAGGGCTTCCCTGGAGTGGCTGCCGTACTGTTCCTCAGCGCCCGTGAGGCGGGGAGAGAGCTCGGCCCGGGTTTGCGCCAACTCGCTCGACTCCCTTGCGGCTGCATTGAATTTTGTGATCAGGTCCCGGCAGTCATTTGAAGAGATCGAATCGAGAGGGACCCTGACGTTGTTTTCAAATCCAGTTGCCCAGGAAATCACAGTGGTAACGGCTACCGCAACAAGCACGTATGGAATGCGCCTGTTGATCCGCCTCAGCCCGTACATTATAACAAAAGCGGCCATCCCCAGCGCCAGGGTCTGCCAGTGTGTATAGCGCAGCGCCGCTCTTATGACCAGGTATACGGTCTCATAGTGATGCTCGGCGTCGTCCACATAGACGTTGAACATCTTCGAAAGCTGGGAAGTGGCAATGATGATTGCGCCGGCGTTGGTGAATCCGTTTACCACCGGATGAGAAAGAAAATTCACGACCAGTCCCAGCCGCAGAATTCCCAGGGCAAGCTGGAAAATTCCGACAATCAGCGCAAGCAGGATGGCATAGGCTATGAAACCCGTGCTTCCGGCAGTGGCATAGGGTGACAGGGCTGCTGAAGTCATAAGCGATACGATCGCAACCGGACCCGTTGCAAGCTGCCGGCTCGACCCGAACAGAGCGGCAAGCACCGGAGGAAGAAAGGAGGCGTAGAGTCCATACTGGACCGGCATTCCGGCAAGCTGCGCATAAGCCATCGATTGTGGAATCAATACAAGGGCGACGGTCAAACC
>JBELAB010000270.1:0-4701 GCA_049509275.1 Syntrophobacteraceae bacterium
GATTGGCAACAGATATATTCGTGCCCGGGTACCGGACACCTCGACTCGCGGCCTTGTGCGCTAAACTAGTGTGATCTCCGGATGCCGGCTGCTTTCGACTTTTCCGATCACGCAGGCAGAACTTACTCCCGCGCCCATTAATTCGTTGAGAATAGTTTCCGCCAGGGATGCCGGAACTGACAGGAGCAGGCCGCCGGAGGTCTGGGGATCGAAAAGCCATTGATGCTGCTGCCCGGAGAGCCGGGCGGAGATATGCAGGAAATCCTCGACGAGTTTTTTGTTCGCCCTGTTGCTGCCCGTTGTTTCACCTTTGCGATACATATCTACGGAGTTTGGATACGAGGGCAGGG
Source organism: Syntrophobacteraceae bacterium (assembly GCA_049509275.1). Classification (GTDB taxonomy): domain Bacteria; phylum Desulfobacterota; class Syntrophobacteria; order Syntrophobacterales; family Syntrophobacteraceae; genus SbD1. The sequence continues at coordinate 351 of JBELAB010000270.1, forward strand.
CGCTGAACTCGAGCTCGATCCGAACAGAGCTTGCCACGGCCATCTCAAGTGCATGTCCCAGGATTCCGAAACCCGTTATGTCCGTGCAGGAATGTATCTCGAATTTAAGGGCGATCTCCATTGCCGTGCGATTCAACGCTGCCACCTGGGGCAATATCGGCTCCAGGTCCCTCAAGGGAAGCTTGCCCGATCTGCAAGCGTTAAACAGGACGCCCGTTCCGAGAGGCTTGGTGAGAATCAACAGGTCGCCGGGCTTGGCGCCTGCGTTGGTGAGGACCCGTTTTGGGGAGATTATGCCGGTTACGGCCAGTCCGTATTTTGGCTCATCGTCTTCGACGGAATGACCGCCCGCCAGCGATGCCCCTGCTTCGGCCACCTTTTCGCTCCCACCCTGAAGTATGCCTTTGAGTATCTCCATGCTGAGCTTTTTCGATGGGAACATAATGAGATTCAATGCAATAATTGGACGCCCGCCCATTGCGTAGATATCGGAAAGAGAGTTGGCGGCGGCAATGCGGCCGAACCATGTGGGATCGTCAACGGGCGGAGTTATGAAATCAACCGTGGATATGAGGGCAATTTCATCCGATACCCGATAGACCGCTGCATCATCACTCGTGTCGAAGCCGACAAGAAGATTGGGATCCATAGAGGCCGGCAAACCTTTCAGTGCCTCCAACAGAACTGTTGGAGCTATTTTAGCCGCTCAACCACAGGTTTTGGCAAGACCGGTGAGCGTATTTCTTTTCCCGAAATGAAACATGCAAGCCACCTTCACTGGATTATTAGAATTGGGCTTTTCAGAGAAGAACTATAACGCAGGAAGGATAATAATTACATATACACGACTACTCAAGGGTCCTTTTTTGCAACGGCCATACGGATTCTACAGTAGAGCACGGTTTAACTGAAGAAAACCGGACAAGGTTTTCCAGACGCGCAAAATCAATCGGCTTTCTCATGGCAAGTGCAGGAAGTGATATCCTGCTGAAAGCAGACATATGATAAGGTCCCGGTAATTCTTCAAACATTGACACTTCGCTCGCCGTCACTCGATGAACGGACTCAGGAGCAGCCCCCCCCGGATATGGTTTTCATTGATGCCGCGGTCGATCTTGAGCGCGGAGCCCTTGCCGAGATTGCGTTCGAAGATCTCCCCGTAGTTGCCGACGGCCGCAAGAACGCGGCGCTGCCAGTCCTTGTCTAAACCAATCTCCTTCGCGGCGATCGGCATCGCACCGGGGCCCCCCGCGTACCAGCGGGTTTCCGGCCTCTCCGCGCTCACCAGCGTGTGTACTGTCCAAGCGACGATAGATGACCACTGCGCATCCTCGGTTCCCGTCGCGGCCATCACCGGGAAGTCCGCCAGAGTCTCGGGGAGGATGCGGCTTGACAGCCGGTTCACGCCGGGGTCGAGGCAGACCGACGCGAGGGTCGTAATCTCGCCTGCTATGGCATGGCAGCTCTGCGCGTTGTAGGCATCGTTCATTTCTCCGTACTCGGAGAATGCCCGGCGAAACCAGTCCTTGTGGAGTGTGTCGAAATAGGCCTCGAGGCTTCGCTCGGCCGGGCCCCCGATCATGAAGCAGATGCCGTCCCCGGCGAGGTCGCCAATGTGGTGCGCGGACGAGTTGGCCGGCACCATCACCACATGGGATTCCACAAAGACGGCAGGGCCGGGCAGAACCTTGCCGGCCAGCTTCTGCTCGTTGATCTCGGAACCCGTCAGGAAGTATATGTCGTCCTGCTGGTTGCGTACTGCATCGAAATCCTTCGGCGTGTCGTATGCATGGTATTCTATGCGTTCAGGGGACCCGAGCGCAGCGGCGGCGACCGCGCGGCAGATGTCAACGTTTAGACCGGTCCAATGGTTTTGGCCGGCGGCGCATGCCAGGCCCGGTCGCGCTACGCTGCCGCAGCGGACGACGCCGTGCGCCTTGACGCGTTCGATGACGGAGCCCGCCGTGGCGTCGCAGATCGAACAGCAGACGATAAGCAGGGCCGGCAAGATTGACAAGATACGCATATATCCTCCAGGGCGAACACTATGAAATGGTGGACCGATGTTCGGCCCGAATAGCGGATGGGGTGCAGCGCGGGCGCCCCCCATCAAGCCTTCCACATTTTCAGTTTCCAGCCGGCCAGGTGGCGGGCAGCGGGTTGAAACCAGCGGGGATATTGTTGACGATTTTCTGCCGGACATCCTCAGGCGTGATTCCGATCTCCTTGCAGCCTTTCCCGCCATAGTGCGGCAGCGTGTTCACGACGCTTGGGGGAATCATTGCGAAGGAAGCCGGAAGCGGAGGGGAGATGCCGAGCAACCGCTTCGGATCGAAACCCGAAAGCAGGCTGTCGGTTATCGGCGAGTTTATGTCGCGCGGCCCGAGGTACTTCTGCTCAAACCCCGCCGGCCCAAACTTGTTGAAATCCGGGGAGTTGCCCTCCGCGAGCGCCTGCGCCTCGTCAGGCAGGCTTGCGAGTGCGGGCAGACCGAATATATCGTTAATCGTCTCGATCACCGAGTTGTGATCGCCCTCGACATGCGAAACAGCGTGAGTCCGCGCGTAGGGCGAAATGAGGATAAGCGGCACGCGGACACCGCGGGACTGAGGCAGCCCATCGGGGCCGTAGGAGAGGATGCGCGGTGGAACATGGTCGTAGAAGCCGTCCGACTCGTCGTAGGTGATGATGATCGCACATTGGTTCCAGATATCCTGATTTGCCGTTACTGCGTTAATGACACGGGCCGCCATCGCTTCGCTGATCTGCCGGTCGCTGTAGCCCGGGTGGTCGTCGTCACCCGCCTTCGCCTTATTAATAGCGGTGTTTTCAGCCGCTGGAATACCGGCGTTAGTGATCGCCGGCGTCAAGTTCATCTGGTTTGTGTAGCCGCCCCGGATATAGAACACACCACCTTTGGGAAAGCTGTTGCTCGCCATGTCGGTGAAAAAATCGGTGAGTCCTCGGAAGTTCGGGCGCAGCGGCGGCGTATCGGCCAGGTAGCCGAAATACTGTGCCCCGTTGTGATGGCTCACGTAGGACTCATGCGAGGCCACCCCGTTCGTGTCGGTTGCCTCGAGGTCGTAGCCCTCCTGGTACCAGCGCCAGTTGACGGGCCGGGTCCCGAGACCCTGGATGTAAGGAATATCCTGCTGGATGTCGGGCAGGTCGAACCCCGGATTCAAGTTCTTCTTCATGACCTCCGCAACATTTTCTCCCTGGAAGGTCAGCGGCAGGCTGGCGAAGGTCAGGTTCGAGGCGATGTTATTGTCGGCGTAGGACTCCCTTGGCGAGCCGGCAGGCTGCCTGTTGACCGTCGTTGTGTCGAATTGCGAGCCGTAGAATGGCTGGGGGTCCTGGACAAGCGGCGGTCCCTGCGTAGTGCCGGTGTGGCTGCACACAGTGAAGGTCTGGCCGGCCGTGCCGTGCTTGACCCATTGTGTCTCGCCGGACTGCCCCGCGATCATCGCCACGGCGTTCGGGGTGGAGGGCGTGTCCTCGGTTGCGAAGATGTTGTCGAATACGGTAAATCGGCCGGCCCAGTGCCAGAAGAACGGGATGGTGTCGCAGTCTATGTGTGACATGACCAGGCGTGCGAACTGCTTTCCCTCGGCGGCGTTGGCAGCGCCGCCCTTCGATGCGAAGCGCGTGTACTCGTCGGTGGCGAACCCGTCCATCTGAGGCACGCCGTCCACCACGTGGATCTTTTTCGCGAGCCCTGGATGCGAGTGGTCGACGCTGTCGACGACGCTCGAATTCTGCGCCGGTCCCATCTTGAACGGTCGGACCGTAACGTTTATGCCGTTGACGTCGGTGTAAGTCTGGGTGAAGCCCGGCGTGTCGCCGGCGGAACGGGGCTTCAAGCCGTCCGAATAAATGCCGTTGACACCTGGAAACGTGCCGTACTCGTTGTCGAACGAGTGGTTCTCATTAAAAATAATGAATACATACTTGATCCGTTGCCGCAGAAGCGTCACGAGCATCTGCGGCGAGAGTTCGGGGTCCTTTGCAGGATCGTTGAAATATCGCATGATATCCTGACCGGCGTCCGGCTGGGCGGTTACAGCCGGATGGTTTTGCCTTTCATCCTGATGGATCGCGGGCTTGTCCGCAGGCAATATTCCTGCGAATACCGGCGCGATGACAGAGCAGTAAAGCAGCAAGGCCGCCATAGCCAGTACCAGGCTCGATTTGTTGAATCGTCTCATTGGACTTCCCCCGGGATAGCCAGCGTCACATTTTTTTCTTTTCAAGGGCTCCCTTTTCACTTTCTTTGCGATAGCGCTTCCACAGACGGTGGGCACGATAACGCTGTGCCCACCCTACCTGGCTACCTCGCTGGATTCCGGCC
>JBELAB010000271.1:0-4685 GCA_049509275.1 Syntrophobacteraceae bacterium
AAGTTGCGGACGCCTTTTGCCCCGCAGGACAAACGCCTTCTGATTTCTGCGTGCAATCACCACTGTGCATTTGCTGTTCCAAATGAGTGCAGAAATTCGAGAAAGCGCTCGAAATTTTACCTGCAGCGAAAGAGGCATTGAAGAGACGCGAGGAGCCTAAAACCGCTGAAAACCCGTGGAAGCGCAGATCTCAGGTTGAACGTCACATGCGCGTGCAGAGTTAAGATGAGCTCACGAAAAAAGGCGCGTGGTTCGAAGTGAAAAAAGGCGGCTCATTGGACAGAATACGCGCGATTACGGGCTGTCTTCTAAATTCGCTGTCCAGAAACCGCCTGACCTTCGGCCTGTCCCATCCCTTCGGGTGAGAAAAGCCGGTATAGAGCGACAGGTCCCCTGCGTAGTGAGGAGAAGTTGCGAACCTATGCGCATCGGAACTGTTGACCGGCATATTGAAGACAGCAAGATTCAGAAAATCGATAAACCGTTCGTGGCGGACCGTAAAATCGAGCGTATTGCGGGCCTGATCTACGGATTCCGATGGGGTCCCGAAAAGAAGGTAGACGTAAGTACCTATCCCTGACTTTTTGAGCGAGGCCAGCGCCCTGGACGCAACGGCGAGATCGATCCCTTTGCCCTCGGAGTCAATAACGCCCTGATCGCCGGACTCAAGACCAAGCTTCAGCATGACGCACCCGCTTAGTTTCAGCGCCCGGCAAAAATCCTCATCGGCAAGCCTTTTTGTCACTCGCACAAACCCGTACCAGGGCGCACCCGGCGGGTTCACCGAGAGCTTGCTCAAAAGGGCCGGGCTTATTGCGCTGTCCAGAAAATGAATGAGCGCCGGGTGAAACCCTGAGCATAATTCGCCCGCTTCGCGGGCCGCTGCTTCGGGTGAAACCGGTTCGTAGCAATTTCCTTCCGCTTTTTCCGGACAGAACGCGCAACGATTCCAATAGCATCCCCGAGATGCGCTATAGGGGAGAATCGGGCCGGGTGCAAAGTAATCCCGCAGGGGGAACGGATCATAAGAAAACCGGTGCCTGCGGCCGGTTGCATCGATCCCGGCAATATCAAGGAGCGCCTGTTCCCCCGGGCCACTCACAATGCGGTCTACAAGCCCTGCGAAGGGATTGCTCCAGCCCGGCTTGCAGGCCCACGAGGTAACCAGGCTGCCTCCCAGCACGATCCGAACACGTTCGCATCGAGTCCTTATAAAGCCGATAATTGCAAATGCCGTCAGTGCCTGGCTGAGGTAGTTCAGGGAAACGCCTACCACATTAGGCGAGTAAAGCTCCAGGGCGTTGCAAATTCGTTTTGAGAAGTATTCGTGAAAGGGATTTTCCTGATACTTTTCCGCCGCCCTTAACAGGTCCATGGCGCGGACCGGGGAAAGTTCGCAATGCTGATAGTCAGACAGGCTGAGCCGTACGGAACCACCTCTTTGTGCAGACTTTCCGATAAGCCGGTTTAAATCATAAACCGCCCGCTTGTAGCGCTGAAGGTCGACATAACCCGGCACGCTTCGGAGAAGTTCGAGATTGCGCGCCCGATTTCGAACGGCCCGCCTTGTCCACCTGTCAGAATCAGGCGGACTCTTTTCGAACAGATGGAGTATCGCCTCTATGTTTGCGTCGATTATCGAGCATTTCGCCCCCGCTGCGACCAAAGTCCCGTAAAGCCGCGCAATACCGGGAGGCGGCTCGGAAGGCTTAACCAATGGAGGATTAATCAATAGAATCATTCAGCCCCAGCCCTATGGGGAGTACTGCACAACCATAGCCCTGCACAGCAGAAAAGTTTGCCCGGATCGGCATACACACATAACTCCAATAAAATGAAACTCACATTGCTTGCCGATATTGCGCTAAGGTTAATACCCGGCCAGGGCCGCCAGTCCGCATGGCGGCTATTGCGGCATTATGGACCGGCAATACTCTTCGTAGGCATCATCAGGGTCATCTGTGTTTTGTGCGACGATGTTTCTGAGGTGGGTAAAGGAGTCCAAATCCATTTCCTGAAATTCGATCGCAATCCCTGCCTCAGTCAGCCGCACCGCCCTGCCCTTCAGCTCCATTGAAAGCAAGGAAGACGATCCCGACAGGCTTATTGATATTTCCAGAGGGCTGCCGCCGGAAAGGGTCTCACCGGCAAGAAACATCCCTTTCATGCTCAGGTTATCGACCGTTCCCTTAATGCTGCTTTGGCCAATCTGCACGGTCGCTTCGACTTGAAAGGGCACTCGCCTGTTTTTTCGCCTCTCCATTTGATCCTCCGTCAATGAAAAATTCAGTATCGGCATTTCTTGAGAACCTCATTCTATTAATCGGATCGATACTGATTGAACGAAAGGATTCTTTTCGACTTAAACCGTGAATTCTTAAAGACTGCGCGCCATCTCAGGTAAATGACAGTAATTTAGAAGCTTAGGAAAACACAGGACTCGGGCTGAAGATGCCGCCACCCCCCGGGGCCCCCAAACCCCAGGGGAGGGCAACACTTAGGAGGTAAACGAACAATGCAACAAATAGTACAAGCCAGGGCTTGAGTCAAGAAAAAATGCACAATATTTCCCATTGCGGCCAAACACTCCAAACCTGCCCTGTCCAGCTATCTGCTTAAATATACAGTATGTTTTTGCCGGCCATAGCGATTTCGATCGGGTTCGTCTTTACTCACTGCAAGATCGTCGTCCACTTTGCTCCAGCTTTTCTGCACCCGCAATATGCCTTGCCAGAGCACGTTCCAGTTCCCAGCCGGCAATGAGCTGTTCTCCGACCTGCTGCTGAATCCTGAGGATTGTTTGCTCCCCGAGAGAGTTCTTGAGGTCCGTGCAGAAGTAATTCAGACAGAAAGATTGCCGAGCCTGAAGTTTACACCCCCTGTCTCCCACAAAATGGCAGCTTGCAGGAAAATCCGTATTTTCGGGCAGGGCCGATCCGAGCAGCAGATTGACAAAAAGCCCGATGGATCCGTAACTCTCACCCATTTCCCTGAAACAGCAACTCCCTTTGTTGCCGGCGCATCCGGTACATGCGGATGCAACCCCTGATTGGAGCATGGCTGAGTCCGTCCTGCAAATGAGTTCCCGAAGGTTCCGGAGCAACCTGCCCGTTTCCGGGTCGTTCAGGCATGCGAGGCCAAAACGCTCGTTCAGCAGCAGCGCTTTCTCCATCCTTTTTATCAACTGATCGCCGGGCCTGCTCATATACTATCCGGATCAAGTGAAATGTCAGGTTAAAACAGCCGGATTTTCCGGCAAAAGTGTGAATAATTCCCCCGGAGTCTTTGCTTCCGGTGCGAGTAATGCCTACCTAAATATTTACAATTACTCAAGTGAAAATAATTGAAATCCACCCGGGAAACTTTAGCACATGGGACTTGAGACATATCTTAAGAAACGCCGCTTCGAACGCACCCCCGAGCCGTCGGGCAAGGTCGATGCAAGTCCGGCGGGCAATCTCTATATAATCCAGAAACACGCCGCAAGCCATCTTCATTACGACCTGCGCCTTGAGCTTGACGGGGTTCTCAAGAGCTGGGCAGTGCCTAAAGGCCCGAGCCTCAACCCGGCCGACAAGAGACTCGCGGTCCACGTGGAAGACCATCCGATAGAATACGGCACATTTGAGGGAATAATCCCCGAGGCAGAGTATGGAGGGGGAACGGTCATGCTCTGGGATCGTGGCACGTGGGAGCCGGAGGGCGACCCGCGGGAGGGCTACGCCAAAGGCGACTTCAAATTTAAGCTCCACGGCGAAAAGCTCAAAGGGAGCTGGGTGCTCGCCAGGATGAAAGGAAAAGCCGGAGGAGAAGGTAAAAACTGGCTGCTTATAAAAAAGCGCGACTCTGAGGCCATTTCGGGATCAGACCCCGAGCCGGTCGAAACCATGAACCGGAGCGTTGCGAGCGGAAGAACCATGCAGGAGATCACGTCTCAGCGCGAGAAATTCTGGTACGAAGGAGAAGAACTGCTGCGCGACGGAGTCCCGGATGAAATCTCGCAGCCGGAATCCTTTCGTTCCCCTGGCGGGAAGGCGAAAGCCTCGCCTGTAAGGATCGACCCGGCCGGCCGGCCCGGCGCCCGCCCTGCCAGGCAGCCGGGCTTTATCGATCTCCAACTGGCCACATTGGTCAGCAAACCGCCTCAGGGTGAAAACTGGCTCCATGAAATAAAATACGACGGATATCGAATCGAGTGTGTACTATCGGGTGGGCAGGCGAGGCTTTTTTCACGAAATGGAAAGCAATGGACGGACCGGTTTCCCGAAATAACCGAAGCTGCAGCTCAAATTCCGGTTGAAAGCGCAATTCTGGACGGAGAGATTGTCGTTGTCGATCAGCAGGGGAGGACCGATTTTCAGGCGCTTCAGAACAGCCTCCAGGGGATCAGGAGCGGCAGGCTCGTTTACTTTGTTTTCGATATTGCCTTCTGTGCGGGCTACGATGTGACGCAGACTCCGCTCGTAGAGCGAAAAAAGCTTTTGCGAAACATTCTGCGTGAGGGACCGCCGATTCTCTATGCCGACCATATCCAAGGACAGGGGGAGGCCGTTTTCCAGAACGCGTGCCGGCTTGAGCTGGAGGGCATAATCTCTAAAAGGGCCGACGGCATTTATGAGCAAAAGCGCTCCCGGAACTGGCTCAAGGTCAAATGCTTTATGAGGCAGGAATTCGTTATCGGCGGG
>JBELAB010000272.1:0-4683 GCA_049509275.1 Syntrophobacteraceae bacterium
GGGCATTGTCCAATCTTCCTCGGCCACAGTAAATATCTTGGCCGCCATCGCAATATCCTGCGGGTAGTACATGGGTTCGCGGGCATTTACCGTATACATTATTCTAGCGCCCTGCTTGTCGATCGGGATCTCGAGACCTGGCATCTCTTCGGCTGTTTCCTCGGCCATCCATGAGCAGGTTTCAACAAAATCCTCTTTACTCATGCCCATCTGATTACCGGTAGTGCGGTAGTTATCCGAAGTCCTGAGAAGGCCTTCCGGGACGATCCCCTGGGAGTTGCAGATCCCGCGCACAGTGGTGATCATTACGGATATATCAATACCGAACGGACAGAAAAGCGAACATCGCCTGCATGTCGTGCATTCGCCCCAGATAATGTTGTAGCATTTCTCCAAAAACTCGCGGTCCACCTCGCCTTTTCTGCGATAGAGTTCTTTCAGCGTTGTCCTGACCTTATATGCCGGACTCAGCTTGGGGTCCTTATTTTTTGCAAGATAGAACAAGCAGCTCTCGGCGCAAAGACCGCAGCTCGCACAAATACTCAGCCAGGTCCTGATCCTTGCACCATCGTTTATGTCCAAAAGCTCTTTTATCACTTTCGTATTGATCGGCTTTTGAAGCGCGTCACTCATTTTTCCCGTTCTCCTCTCGAATAAATCCAAATCCCATTCAGACTGGTCTTGAACTGGCGGCTACCAGGTCCGCGCTCCTCGTCTACCCATCTCGAACGCGATGGAAGTGCGCGAAAAAAAGAAAAGGACAATATGGCCAAGCTTGCTGAACGGGATGACGATCAGCAGTATTTCGGCGAAAAGAACATGCAGAATCATCATGAGCTTGTAGGGGCCGATCTGGTGATATGCGAGAAAACCCGTGACAAAAGGCGCACTCGTCAAAATGAGTAGAACATAATCCCACGCTGTGGACAGAAACCGCACTTCCGCGCGGACTATTCGTCTGACCAGCAGGACTAAAGCCACCAACATAAAGACCACCGCGAGCACGTCGGCGATAGAATCCGGCAGCGAAGGAAGACTGACGCCGAAAGCTTCCCGCCAGAGTGTATTGTGCGCAAGCAGAAAGATAGGAACGCCCAGCAGACAAAGATGGAACAGAAAAAAGGCTATCGCGAAAACCGGTTGTGCCCGCAAGCTTACGCTTCCAAACGGGATCAGCCAGTGTATGATTGAACGAATGCCCCATTTCAGATTCACGTGGTTATAGAAAACCCTGTCGCGTTCCTTGCTTATTCCATAAAGATAGGTCACCCGCACAGCGAGGCCCACGATAAATATTATAAAAGCAGCCCACAGAGCAGGCCCGGTGAGGAATTCATAAAAGTCGTTCATGCGTTGCGCCCCCATGATGTAGATAGATCGGGTATAATTTGGATTTGTACACACAATCATTAAATTAGGTCAAATCTAACAACTCATTAGAACATATTCATCAAGGCATCAGAAATTGTTCTGATTTTGAAACAACACCAAAATAGCCCGGGATCCAGGAATAAAATCGGAAGCAAACAAGACGAGAAGCGGTTCAGCAGGAAGAATGGCTAGGGGTTGGGTTGGAATAAAACATATCCGGGAGTCTTTTTCAAGAAGATAGTTTCAAAATTTCCTGTTCGGAATTCAATGCAACTTCAGGGAGCGCATACACCCTGCCCTGTAATTTCATCTTTTTTTGGACATCAATAGATGCAGAGGCGGATTTTACAAAAAATCATAATTAATATTTGATAAGGGTAATTTAACCCAGGGCGACTGCTGATTCAGCGGCGCCCCTTTTCATATTGCAGCCGACAACGCACAGGAGAACACGTATGGGTGTCAGCCCCCTGGCCGGAAAACCCGCCCCGCAATCAATTTTGGTAAATATTCCCAGACTGGTTTGCACCTACTACACCAATCATCCGGACCCCTCAGATAAAAGCCAGCTAGTCGAATTCGGCACCTCCGGCCACAGGGGGTCGTCTTTCAAAAACACTTTTAATGAGGACCATATACTTGCAATAGCCCAGGCTATCTGCGAATTCCGCAAAAAAAGCGGCATCCGGGGGCCCCTTTTTCTTGGAAAGGACACGCACGCGCTTTCAGAACCAAGTTTCGCTACGGCAATCGAGGTACTCGCCGCAAACGGCGTTGACATACTAATCCAGTCAGACTGGGGATATACACCTACCCCGGTGATCTCGCACGCCATTCTGGCACATAACCGCAAAAAGGACTCCCGGGCTGACGGTATCGTAATAACTCCATCCCACAATCCGCCGGAGGATGGGGGTTTCAAGTACAACCCGCCCGACGGCGGGCCCGCCGACACGGAGATAACCACAGTAATTCAGCAAAGGGCGAATGAGCTGCTGCGGGGGGAAAACCGCAAGGTCAAAAGAATTCCCTACGAGCGCGCCCTAAAGAGCGGACAGATAGTTTTGCACGATTTCATCGGATCGTTTGTGGACGACCTTCGAAGTGTAATCGACATGGATGCGATCCGTTCAGCCCGGATTCGAATCGGCGTTGATCCCATGGGTGGCGCCTCCCTGCCCTACTGGGAACCAATCGCTGCAAAGTATGGCATTTCGCTCGAAATTGTGAACCGTTCCCTCGATCCGGCTTTCGGTTTTATGACGGTCGATAAGGATGGAAAGATCAGGATGGACTGTTCTTCGCCTTATGCGATGGCAAGGCTTATTGGACTCAAGGACTCCTTCGACGTGTCTTTCGGTAACGACCCGGACAGTGACCGGCATGGGATCGTAACCAAAAGCGCCGGGCTTATGAATCCGAACCATTACCTTTCGGTAGCTGTCTGGTACCTTTTCCAGAACAGGCCGGGATGGAAAGAAGATGGAGGCGTTGGGAAAACGCTCGTCAGCAGCTCAATGATAGACAGAGTCTCCGCACATATCGGCCGCAGGGTGTTCGAAGTGCCGGTCGGGTTCAAGTGGTTCGTGGGCGGCCTGCTTGAGGGCTCTTATGCATTTGCGTGCGAGGAAAGCGCCGGCGCCTCTATTTTGAGACTGGACTCAACAGCCTGGTCGACTGATAAAGACGGCATAATTATGGACCTGCTCGCCGCCGAAATCATGGCCAAGACCGGTAAGGACCCGGGGCAAATTTACATCTCTCTGACCGAACAGTTCGGAAATCCTTTCTACGAAAGAATCGACGAGCCGGCAAACCAGGACCGCAAATCCACACTAAAGAAACTCGGTCCCGAAATGATCTCACGTGACACACTTGCAGGCGAGAAAATTGAGGCAAAGCTGAGCCATGCTCCGGCCAACGGGGCGCCAATCGGCGGAATCAAAGTCGTAGCCCAAAACGGCTGGTTTGCCGCCCGCCCTTCCGGTACCGAAGATATTTACAAAATCTACACGGAAAGCTTCAAAAGCAGGGAGCATCTTCTCCAGATACAGCAAGAGGCCAGGGAGATCGTCAACGACGCCTTCAAAACGGCCGGAGTATAAACGGACCTCGGAAGCTGGATCTCAGATTACCCGGCTGCGGATTTGCGGCTCACAAACTCCCATGTCTCTTGTCAGCTCTACGTTAATCCGCCCTCCGTTCATTCTTCTTCCTGGATTGTCATGGCGGCCTGATTGGGGTCCTGGTTTATTGCGGGCGCATCCACATTCGGCGCAACGTTCCTTTGGGAAGCCGGTTGGCCGGCAACATTGGGGTTAGGAGGAGGCACCATCTCGACCGGAGGTAACTGCTGCGGGTTTGCCGGATTGTGGCCCGGCTGAAGCTGGACACCTTGAGGCTGATTGGCCCCTGCTTCCTGCGATGCAACTCCGGGCGCAGCCATCGGCTGCTGAGCAGAAGCGGGACCAGGGGGGGCCGATGGTGGAGCAACCTCTTTATTTTCGGCAAAAAGACTGACTGTAAACGTTCGACCATCCTTTTCGAGCAAGATGCTTTTGGATTCGATTTTCGACACACGGTAATCGCCGACCGTCTGACCCTCCCGAACCGTGACGAAAGGAGACGCGGGCTGCCCTTTCTTGCCCGGCACGCCGGCCGGCTGGTTTTTCATTCGCAACACCGCTCTTTTTGAATTGCTACGGATTATTACTCCATCGAGTTGAATGTTTCCGATCGCCATGCCGGGTTTCGCGGCTTTGGCAGATGTATTCGCGAACTCTGGTGCAGGCTGCTTGCGGTCCGCTGCGAACAAGTTTTTCTCAACCATCAGCGGGGCAGCCGCGCAAATAGAGTTAAACACGCCACCAAATACCAGAAACAAGAAAACCCAAAGAATTCTTTTCACAAACACTTGTCTGCTCCCGTGCCTCTCACCCTGGATAGTTCCCGTCTACAAAAGCCCTTTTCCAATTCGGCAACGTTATCTCATCGGGGGTTGTCGGATGGACACCGGACAAGCGCAAGTCCACGAGGGTCAACCCGGTAATCGATCTCCTCCTCTACAAACTTACCTGATTCCAGGCCTAAATTCCACCACAACGTAAATTTCACCGGAGATCGTGCGAAAAAACATAACCGCTCATTGCACTCTCTGCGTCACAATGGTGAATGCTTGCGTTTTTACTGATTGAAAAGACGCTGGATTCCGGCCCCCGGACTAGACACTTCCGGGGCAGGCTTCGCCAAAATGACGGGCTGAGGGTCCCTACCTATCGGAACTGAGTTGACGCATGACACTAGCGGCTAACA
>JBELAB010000273.1:0-6408 GCA_049509275.1 Syntrophobacteraceae bacterium
GAATTTTAATTTTCCAAAAAAATCGGCCCCGCCTCCGATGAGCCTTTGCCGTCCACGGCTCCGGTTTTGATCTGCAATGGAACCTGCGCCACTGCAACTTCCTTTGGTCCGAGCACGAGAATTGCTATAAGTACTAAAGCTCTTTTTTCGCGAAAGGTGAGAAATGCAAAAGTTTGATCTGCCCTTTGCCGCCTGGCTGGTCTTCCTGGGTTCGGCCCTCCTGGAGGTCGGAGGCGACGCGGTGGTTCGAAGAGGTCTGCGCGGGGCCAATGTCGTCATTATCCTGGCCGGTGGTCTCATGCTGGCGGCCTATGGGCTGCTCGTCAACACGGTGAGATGGGATTTTTCCAGGCTCTTAGGCGTCTATGTAGCCGTATTCGCCCTGGTAAGCGTAATGTGCGGCCGATTTGTCTTTGGCGAAAGCGTGCCAAATTCGACATGGGCGGGCCTTGCCATTATTGTAGCGGGCGGTTTGGTCATTCAGTTTGGCCATGCTTACTGAAGGCGAACAAATATCCCCTATGCAGCCGATTTATTAGCGTTGAACCCTTTGCGCGTGTGGTATCATTAAAAGATGGTTTGAGAAAATCTGTTTTAGGAAAAAGCGCTTTGCGCCCACTGGGGGGACACTTATAAAAAATGCTGGAATCCGGAACAATTTTTCAAGATCGATACAAGATCCTGGCCCCTCTGGGTCATGGGGGATTTGGCGCCACTTTTCTGGCTGAGGACCTTCAATCCAATAGTAAGGTCGTAATGAAGGTCCCCCATATTGAACAGTTGGGAGATCCTGCCGTTTATGAGCGCTTCAGGCGGGAAGTGGCCATCGGCAAGATTTTGAACCACTCCGACGTTCCCGTGGCAGTGGCGATTTCTGAAGGGGACCCTCCATATCTGGTTTTGAAATACGCTGAAGGCGAATCATTGGAGAAAGTTCTGAGCGACAAAGGCAGGTTTCCCGTCGATCAAGCCGTAAAGATTGTCGCTAACCTGCTCGACGCTCTTCACTACTGTCATGAGAGGGGAGTGTATCACCGGGATATAAAACCGGAGAACCTGGTGCTTGCTCCGGACGGCCATTTGAAGATTCTGGATTTCGGCATTGCGCTTATGGAAGGGGCGCCTCGGGTGACCTGGCGTGGTTTTTCAGGTCTCATGGGGACCCCCGAATACATGGCCCCCGAACAGATCAAGGGAGAACGCGGCGCTGCAAAAAGCGATATTTATGCCGTCGGCTGCCTTATGTATCACCTTCTGAGCGGGTCTCCTCCGTTTACCGGGGATAACCCGTTGACGGTGATGTACCAGCATATGACCAAAACCCTTGAGCCCCTCACATCGGTAAAGGGTTTGCATCCGGGGATATGGGCCACCATCCGCCGAGCGTTGCGGCGGCGAAAGGAGGAACGCTACGACTCCGCAGAGCAGATGGCCAATGATTTGCGTTTCCCTGAAAATGCGGACCTCAAATGGGTAGGTGAACCCGACCCGCCGCTGGCCGCCGTCCTTCCTACAAAGCGAAACAACCTGCTGATATACGGGGGGGCCGTATTGATTGCCGTATTGATCGCGTTTTTGCTCCTCTTTTTAAGACGATAAATTTTTAAGACGATAAAACTTTAGATGGCGTTTTCGCCGGTTTCGCCCGTGCGAATCCGGATGGCGTTGCCAATCGGATAGGTAAAGATTTTGCCGTCTCCGATTTCGCCCGTGCGGGAAATTTCGATAATAGCCCTGACGACTTCATCCACCATGCAGTCAGAAACAACCATCTCTATTTTAGTTTTCGGGAGCAAATTGATGTTGTACTCCGTGTTCCAGTCATCTCGCGTATGACCTTTCTGCAAACCGCAGCCGATCACTTCGGTTACGGTCATTCCCTTGATTCCCAGGTTGCCCAGAATATTGCGCACCTCCAAAATCCTGTCCGGGCGCAGGATGCATTCTATTTTAGTCATTCTTGCACCGCCTTTTATTTATCATCACTCTATTCTGTTAACTTTAACCGTCACGATGGTCATATTGTCATAGCCGCCTCGCCTGTTGAGTTCGGCTATCAATTGGGCCAATTCCTTTTTGGAGCGACCTTGCTCAAGAAGAAAGGACTTTAACTCCTCAGCAGTCGCATGTTCCAGTATTCCATCGGTAATCATGCAGAAAATATCCCCCGGTTTAGTAAATCCCGAATAAAAATCCGGCATCAACAGAGGACCTTCGCCAACCGCCTTGAGCAGCACATTTTTGTTGGGGTGAGTGCGCGCCTCCTCAGCCGTTATCAGTCCAAGGCGCATGAGTTTGCCGACGAGGCTGTGGTCCTTTGTCAGTTGAATCATATCGTCATCACGCAGCAGCATGATTTTCGAGTCGCCCACATGAGTTATGAAAAACCGGTTTTGTATTAGCAGAAGAGTGGACAGAGTGCACTTCATATTACGTGCGGAACGATGGCTGATCGACAGATCGTAGATGTGCACAGAAGTATTTTGGAATGCGTTTTTTAACCTTTCGGGGATTTTTTCCGTATGATCGCCGAAATAATATTCCTGGAGCAAAACATTGACCGCCTCCGCGCTGGCAACCTCCCCGGCAGAGCTTCCGCCCACGCCGTCGGAAACCGCGAAAAGGCTTCCAAACTGGTTTAGCCCCGTTTGGGCCGGCATGTAATAGCCGAAATAATCCTCGTTGTTTTTACGGACCTTCCCCTTATCAGAGAGACCGTGCACCTGAAGGGCGTCTGACACATAATCCATTTTCGAAGCGGAGCTGGCTGGCAAGGAGGCCTCCAACGGGCAAAAGGGCGCTGGTAAAACGCCCTCTTGCCCAATTATTTTCCAGTTGAATCGATTTAGTTAGTTCTGACTGGTCCTCCAATGATTTTTCTCTGGGTCCTGGAGCTTTGAACGAAGAGATAGACAATACCAATGATGAGCCATACTGCCGTGGCCAGGATAGACCACATTGCGGCGGTCTGAGTATCGCCGCCGCCAAGGACCCCCAGATAGAGGACCGCAATCAGCATGACGATATTGGCAAGGGTCCCGAGAATCGGGACCACGATGTGCGTGAACGCATTTCGCTGCGGATGCCGTAAAAACGCCACAAACGCAATAAGGTTGGTCATTCCGTAGAGAATGAACGTGCCGATATTTGACCAGAAGGTAATGGCTGTCAGGTTGGTGATCGACAGAACTCCAAATGCGCCGATAACCGCCGATGCAATGGTCATTGCCCAGACGCCTGCGTGGGGCGTCGCATGTTTGGCATGCAGAAACCCGAGAAAGCTCGGAACTTCCCTGTCTTTCGACATTGCGTATGTAACGCGCACTCCGGTATTCATGCAGGCCAAAGTGGTGCCGACTACCGCCATGGCAACCGAAATCGCGACCACAATCATCAGCGCGAAGCCCATGTTGCCGAGAAGAGCATCACCCAGGTTTTTCACCATGTCGCCTATCGGGGCGCTGGAGGCGGCTGCGGCGTCAATGCCGGTGACCACTGCCCCTTTGGCGTCTTTTCCCGTATAGGCCGTATTCAACCAGGCATTGGCGCCGAAGTACTCGAAAAGATACATAATGAGGCCCTGGATGACTAACGAGATGATGACCCCCCGGCTGACATGCCTGGGGGATTTGGATTCAGCCGTAAGCGCGGTCGCCGATTCGAAACCCACCAGCAGCAATATTGCAACGGTAGCCTGGAACATCACGTTGACGAAACTGTGCGGCATTACGACCGATGATATATCCGTATGAACGAACGTCACATGCTCCGGGTTGTAAAATCGATAAACCAGGGCAAGAATGGTCACCACTATTAAAGTGATGATCTGGATAACATTGATCACCATGCTGGAT
Source organism: Syntrophobacteraceae bacterium (assembly GCA_049509275.1). GTDB lineage: Bacteria > Desulfobacterota > Syntrophobacteria > Syntrophobacterales > Syntrophobacteraceae > SbD1. The sequence continues at coordinate 3,855 of JBELAB010000273.1, forward strand.
ATCGTTGATCCCGTGATTCCGCGGTAGGCTATATATCCGACCGTGAACGCAAATAATACTGCGATCGCCATCTGCCAGAACATGGAGAGATCGACCCCGAACTGGCTGAATATATAGCTTATCAGCGTGGCCATCATCGCCACCATCACTCCGGGGTATACCCAGTAATAAAGATGGGAGAACCATCCCACGATGAACTTGGACAATCTGGCGAAAGCTGATAACCTGTCCTCGCCCAACATCGCCTGTTCGGTAAAGTAGTATGAACTGCCGGTCCCGGCCTGGGGATAGAGCTCGGAGAGTTTCGAATAGGAAATCGCAGTCAGGAATGCCAGGATCAACGCGGCAAAAAGACCCGCAAACATGTCCATCGCCGTAGTATTGCCGGCCAAATCCACCTGTGCCGCCTGCACCTGATAGGTCAACCACAGAAAAGCCCCCGGCGCGATCAACGCCATTGCATTCACCGTGACCCCGGTTAGTCCAAGTGTCTTTTTGAATCCGCTCTGCTCTGCCATAAATCACCTCTCTCATGAATTGATTAGAAATACAGTAATGGTTCACCGGCGCTCGGTACACGCGAAGAACTCAGGACAAGCTCAAAATTTCCCCCGCCGTGACATGTGAAGACTTCTGGTGCTGCGTAAGCAATAAACAGGGAGAGCAATTTGTTTGCCAAACACTCTCGTGTCGGCCTGGAGTGCAGTCCGGGAGGTGTTTACTGCGAGGATGAGTTCAAAATATGCAATCTAATTAGCACAAAATCGTATCATAGCCGGAGGCAAATGAACCAAATTGTGCCATTTTGGCGGGGCGCAATGGACAATCTCTGCGAACTAAAATTGAGTATCTTATCGCTGATCCACCGGATAATCGATCGGGCGCTCCACCCGGAACAGGCGATTGAGGGTTTGCTCAGGGTCCTTTCGCAGGCTGTTCCCCAATCGACGGCGGCCATCATCATCAGCAGCAGCGCGGAAGTCCGTTTTTTCTTTACCCCGTCCACGGATGATTCGGGCAGCGAGGTGGAACAAAAGATTCGAAGTCTTTATAAAACAGGGTTCGACCTGGTTTTGCGCATTCCCCAGCCCTTTGTCGTTTTGCACGATAGTCCAAGGCCCCTGTTTCCGGGGCGAAAAGCTCTTTATTCCATCCAAAAGGAACAGGTCCGCCTGTTGGGTTCCCCCGTTATGCTCGTTGACGAGGTAGTGGGAGCGATCGTGGTGGACCGCTTTTTCGGCGATCGGGTCCCGCTGGTCGAGGACGTGCAGTTCCTTTCGATCCTGGCTTCTTTTATCGCCCAGATATTGAGCCTGGAATCTCAGGTAAAACGGCGCGAAGAGGCGCTGCTCAGAGAGAATCTGGCTCTTCGGACAAAGATTTCCGAAGAGCATCTTGGGTTGGTATGTCTGGGCAAAAGCGAGGCAAGCCGAAAGCTCGAGGCAGAAATCAGGAAGATAGCGCCCACCGAAGCGTCCGTTCTGATCTGGGGTGAACCGGGGACGGGAAAGAGTTCCGTAGCGCAGATTATTCGCGAGTTGAGCGGCAGGGCGCCCCTTCCTTTTGTAAAAATTCACTGTTCTCTTCCGGAGGATCTACTGGACAAGGAATTATTCGGAAGTGGGAAAGATTTGCTCAATGGCGGCATCGACGAACACTACGCCCCGCCGAGTGCTTTCGACAGGGCGGCCGGAGGCACACTGCTGCTCGATGAGGTAGGCGATCTTTCGACAGCTCACCAGGTAAAGATGTTGGATGTTCTGGACAGGATGCAGGCCGGGAGTTTTGGAATCTCAAGGCCCAGGGGGGCCGATGTCAGGCTTGTCGCCATTTCGAGCGTTAACCTTTTGGAGGCCGCTGCAACCGGGTCGTTCAGAAAGGACCTTCTGAACAGACTCGGCACTTTGCTGATTCATGTACCTTCCGTAAGGGAGAGAAAAGACGATATACCCTTTTTGATCGGATATTTTCTTGAGCATGCATGCAAAGAACAGGGCAGGAAGGCTCAATTAAGCGCTCAGGTATTGAAAAGGCTGTGCGAATACGATTGGCCCGGGAACATAGCCGAGATAAAAAATACTGTAATTCGCATGGTAAGTATGGCTGCCGGTGGGGAGATCGAGGCTGAGGGCCTTGCGTCGATACTTGAGCCGAAGCCCGTGACAACTCCCGGCGCCGCAAGACTGGAGGCAATTTCCGCGTGGTCTCGCCTGGATGAAATCGAGCGCAGGGAAGTTTCGGCTGCCCTCGAGCGCAACAGGTGGATCAGGAGAAGGGCTGCCGATGACCTGGGCCTTACATTCCGGCAAATGAACTATCGAGTCAAAAAATTCGGCCTGGAGGCGCTCATAAGGGAGCATCGGACCAGGACCCGCCGTACGGCCTCTTAGGTAGTTTCCGACTCGGAAAGGGTCCTTTTCCGCCCTGACTGGGCGGTGGGACCGCCAGCCGGGTTCGCCGCTCAAACCTTCGGCGGCGGCACAGCCAGGATTTCGACGCTCCGCGAGGCGGTACGGATGTACGCCTCCGCGCAACCCCTCGATTTCCTTGCCAG
>JBELAB010000274.1:0-4658 GCA_049509275.1 Syntrophobacteraceae bacterium
CTGGACGCGGTTTTCTACCCTCGCTTGACGCCCTTTGTTCTCCAGCAGGAAGGATGGCATTACGAGCTAAGCGACCCGGGCGCCCCACTTGCAATCAAAGGGGTGGTGTACAACGAAATGAAAGGGGTTTACTCCTCGCCCGACAGCATGCTCTCGGAGCTTTCGCAGCAATCTCTTTTTCCGGACATCACTTACGGGCTGGATTCGGGCGGCGATCCCAGGGTAATCCCCAGCCTTACTTTCGAGCAGTTCAAGTCGTTCCACGAGAAATTTTACCATCCTTCCAACGCCAGGATTTATTTTTACGGCAACGACGACCCGGACCGAAGGCTGGAAATAATTCAGGGATACCTCAAGGATTTCAGCCGTGCCGAGCCCGAATCCGCTGTGCCGCTTCAGCCGCTCAAGGCCACGCCTTCCCGGATGATTGTCCGCCCGTTTGCCGCAGGTCCCGAGGATGCTGTCACGGACGGACTAAAATGCATGGTGACCGTGAACTGGCTTCTTCCGGAAGTGACCGACGCCAGGTTGAACCTTGCCTTCCAAATTCTGGAATTCGTTCTTGTCGGCATGCCGGGTTCCCCGTTGAAAAAAGCGCTGATAGAATCCGGGCTGGGCGAAGATATTGCCGGAGGGGGTCTTGAGACCGAGCTGCGCCAGTTGTGCTTCTCTATCGGTCTCAAGGGAATCCGCGCCGAGGATGCCGGTAAAGTTGAAAAGCTCATCTTCGAGACCCTGTCGGCTCTAGTCGTGGACGGCATCGACCCTGCAACCGTCGAGGCCGGGGTGAATACGATTGAATTCCGGCTTCGCGAAAACAACTACGGCAGCTTCCCGCAGGGGCTGGCGGTCATGCTGCGCGCGCTTTCCACCTGGCTGTATGAAACCGACCCGACCTGCCTGCCGGCTTTCGAATCGCCTCTTGACGAGGTTAAGGAAAGTCTGAAATCAGGAGGTTTCCTGGAGGGCCTCATCAACCGCCACATCCTCGAGAACCCGCACCGGACGGTTGTTTTGCTCCGGCCGGAACCTGGACTTGCTGAAAAGGAAATTGAAGAGGAATCCAAAAGGTTGGAGGGAATCAAGCGTTCGTTTTCGGTTGATGAAATTCAGCGTGTAATCGAAAACGCCAAAACGCTGCAAAGGCTTCAATCGAGTCCTGATCCACCGGAAGCCCTGGCCACCATTCCGCTCCTCAGGGTTTCGGACCTCGACAGGCGAAACAGAATAATTCCAACGGAGCCGGTGCCTATCGACGGCGTGGCCGGGTTTTACCATGATCTTTTTACCAGCGGCATAGCCTACCTGGACATTGGGTTCAATCTTCAGGTGCTCCCACAGAAGTATTTGCCATACGCGCCTCTTTTCGGCCGGGCCCTGCTTGAGATGGGGACCGACTTTCAGGATTTCGTTTCTCTATCCCAAAAAATCAGCCGGAAGACGGGAGGCATCCGCCCGGAGGTGTTCAGTTCCTCCGTGACCGGAGACAGCGCCCCTGCCACGTGGCTTTTCCTGCGGGGCAAAAGCATGAGCCCGCAGATTGGCGAGCTTGCGGATATCCTTTCAGAAGTGCTGGGCGCCGTGAAACTGGATGACAGGGAACGGTTCCGGCAAATCGTGCTGGTGGAAAAGGCCAGGCAGGAAAGAAGAATTGTCCCCAGCGGCCACGAGGTGATAAACGCGCGTATCCGCGCTCATTTCAACCAGGCGGACTGGGTAAGGGAGGTAACCGGCGGAATAAGTTATTTTCTTTTTCTGGGACAGCTCGCCGGGGAGATTGACGAAAACTGGGGCAAGGTGGTTTCAGATCTCGAAGAGGTCCGCAGGCTGCTTGCCAACCGTTCGGCAATGGCTTTCAATTTGACCGCCGAGAGGAAAGACCTTCACTCGATCGAGCCTCGCGTACGCCAATTTCTGGGTTCTCTTCCGGACCGGGCGACAGCGGTACAGACATGGCAACCCCGGCTTTTCCCGCAATTTGAAGGAATAATGATTCCCTCGCAGGTAAACTACGTGGGGAAAGGCGCAGACCTGTACCGGGAGGGATACCAATTGCATGGATCGAGCAAGGTCATATGCGGCTATCTGCGCACTTCCTGGCTTTGGGAAAGTGTGCGGGTACAGGGAGGCGCCTACGGCGGGTTCTGCCTCTTCGACCGTGTGTCCGGGGTCTTCACCTTTATTTCCTACCGCGACCCGAACCTGCTCAAAACAATTGAAAACTTCGACGGCACGGCTCAGTTCCTTCGAAGTTCGCACCTTCCCGGCGATGAGGTCCGCAAGGCAATAATCGGGGCCATAGGAGACCTCGATTCCTACATGCTGCCGGATATGAAAGGCTATATCTCGATTTTGCGCCACTTGACCGGGGACTCCGAAGAAGTCCTCCAAGAGATGCGAGACCAGATCCTTGGCACTACGGCAAGAGATTTCAGGGACTTTGCCGAGATACTCGAAAAGGTGAACAAGGACGGAATCGTCAAAGTGCTGGGGTCGCAGGCCGCCATCGAGTCGGCCCTCGCCGCACGCCCCGAGTGGCTGAAGACTTTCAGGCTGCTCTAAATTGAGGGGTGAGGGGTGAGGGATTGAGAGGGTGGGCACGATAAAGCCGTGCCCAGCCCCGTAGCTACATAACATTATGCGTCACCGGATTTATGATCTCGACCGGTTAGTCTGTCTCAGGAGGAATTGGCGCATCAGCAACTAATCCCCAAATCCCTTAATTACTAAATCCCTGAATTGGTTTTTAAATGCAAGCCTACAACTTTTCGGGCTTGCAGAGGTTGTTCCCATCGGCGGCGGCCCGTCCGCAATTGCCGCAAACGAATTTGGGGCTGCGCACCAATTTTTTGTATTCGTCAAAATTCGATTCGACAAACCCGATATTCTTAAGATAACACAGGTGTTCCTCATGATGGGGGTGGGGCATTTTTTTCTCAGCCATTTCATTTTTCCTTTGTCTAAAGATTGCCGAAAATTGTCACAAACCTGTCGCCAAGGATTCTTTTGTCTTCTGCATCACAACCCTGCATTTTGAAATTAAACATTCCTTTGCGTGCGGGCAATGGCTTTTAAAGAGCGGATAAGGCGGTGTTTATGTGGGGTCCTTGGAAATGCACGGGCGTTTTACCCGGTTTGGCGTGAAACACGGCCTGGGGGGGGGCCCCAGGTGAATGAATTTTTGTTTCCAAAAGGCGCCGCGAAGCTCAGGGGCGCTCCCCAATATCCTCTCCCCCTATGATGCTGTTCAGTTTGTCTATCAGGGTTTTCTTGGACTTCGAGCATTTTTCGCATGAACTCAGGTGGTCCAGGAACGCCGTGATGTTCCATCCTTCGTAAGTTTTCAATCCCAATTCAATCGGGTCTTTCCCACAAAGGAGATCCAGCATCTTCGACTCCTGTCTGAGTGTTTCAGATGGTCTATACAGCAAATCAGTAAAATGCGGAATAAAAAACGGTTTCCGTAAAAGTCTCCAGGTTGTAACAAATTTTTGGGTGATGTTTCAAAAGATTTTGTCTGCGAACCATTCTATTTCACTTTTAATTTGACATTCGGGTCGAATCGGCATAGGAATTTGGTTTGTAGTAGGGGCAGAATAAGTGGACCCACCAATAATTTGAAGCAGGCGACCAAAAAAGTGATACATGATAGACTGAAAAAGATCATCCACGGTTCTGGTTTGCCGCTCGGGCGATTTGCCGAAAAAACCGGCGTTTGCAAGAACACTCTGATAAACTACCGTGACGGGGCGACATCACCTCCAGCGGTATTTCTGGAGTCGGTGTGCCGGGAGTTCTCGGCCGATCCGGGCTGGCTGCTCCTGGGTGAGGGAAGCGGCGGGGCTTACTCTGCTGAGTTCGAATCGCCCGGAGACGGAAGCGAAGACTACGCTCTCATTCCGCTTCTGGATTCGCGTGTGACCGCAGGTCCGGAAGGCGAAATCCTGTACGGCGAAATCGCGGACCGTTATCCTTTCAAGAGATTGTGGATCGAAAAACTGGTGGGAACAAGCTCCGAGCGGCGGCAGGGTCTTTTTCTGATACGAGTCAGGGGAGATTCGATGTCGCCCACTATAAACCAGGGAGAGATGGCCCTGGTGGACACCAGCGAGGTTGAGCGTCTGGGGGTGCTCGCGGGGCGCATATACCTGGTGATCCTGCCCGACGGGACAGCAGTCCTCAAAAGGTTGGTCCTGAGCGGGGACGAGGGGGGCATGAAGCTGGCCTGTCTGTCCGACAATACCGCAGACTACCGCCCGTTCGAGTTTGCCCTGGATCCGGGAAAAAGCCTTAAGTCGTACGTGCTTGGGCGCGTGCGATGGGCGGGGCAGGAGTTTGATTAAGCGGGGAGGGAAACAATTGAGCACTGCAAATTATACCGGCAAAGAAGCGGCATACATTAAAAGTGAGCTGCTCAGGGCATATCTGGAGCCGCTCTTCATGATCGTAGGCCAGCGTGAGCTAAGGATCGGTTACGTAGACTGCTCTGCCGGACCCTGGCAGAAAGGCGGCCAGGACCTCGACGACACTTCAGCCGCCGTTTCTCTGGGCGTCATGGCAAAGTGCCATAGCGATTTGTTGGGAAAATTCAGGAGAAACGTCCAATTTCGCGGATTATTCATTGAAAGGAACAAAGAACCTTTTGTCAGGCTTGAGAG
>JBELAB010000275.1:0-4653 GCA_049509275.1 Syntrophobacteraceae bacterium
TCTAAATATTATTAATCATTTCACTTTGATATGGCAATTGTAGTATTGATTCGCTTAGGAAGGACTACTCGATTTGGTTTCGCCGGTTGCTTGAACATCCGGTCTGCCCGATCAGAGCGATGGCGAGGCCATCGGCCAAAAGAGCGCCGATGCTTTCAATTGCCTTCCGAAATGGGGTGTTTCTCATGTTTTCCCAACGTATGTCTCCCTTGTTAAACTCAGGCATTTTGAGGTTGTAGAGGACCGGGGGCTTGAGTTCCTTCAAACTCGATGCGTGGACTCTCAGCCAGGCATCGCCGGAGGGGATGACGTCAGTGAGGTATTCGATAGCGACGTGGCCGTTATCGAAAATGCTCGTAGTGAGCTTTTGGCCCGGCTCAAAGTTTCCTATTGCCGCATCGGGCAAAACTTCCGCCAGGTGCCAACCCGACAGTATGAGGTTCTTGGCCATGTGGTTCACACTTGAAGGGACCCCCGTGAGAATGTCCCCCATAAATGCGTCTTTGAGCCTGGATACTGAATAAAGGAGCCGGTTTTTCAAACCATGCGGGGCCTGTGCGGAGTCCGGATGCCATGTGCCGAAACTCAAGGCGCTCCCCAGGTCCTGGAAGAAATTCCCTATCGTTCGAAGCAGTCCGTTCTGATGTCCTTGCTGGATTTCATTTTTCTCGTTCCTGTGAAGAGCGGTGGTCCCCATGAACATGTTGCCGCAAAAATTCCTGATATTTCCGAGAACGCCGGAAAAATCCTTCCGGACCAGCCCCCAAATGGGTTCCCTATGCGAGGGCTCGACGACCTTTTTTTCATCCAGGTAATAGCTGCGGCCCCCCGGATTGCGAAGCAACTGGTCGTCTTTATACTTCTGAGCGCCGCTCATGGGCGCCGGTTCGGCCGATGGCCCGGCATGCCTCCGGTAAGCTGCCGCGGCATCCATTCCTGATGGCGGAGGCGCATTCAAAGATTGGGCGGATAAGAGGGCAGGGGGTCTTGGCAAAGGCACATCCAGGGGTTGCGGAACAACCGCTTGCGGCCTGGATTGTGGAGCTGAATGCTCCGATGTCGCTGCCTCGATGGCCATGTCAAAGCTCTGACCCCCGTTTACGGTTGTCTCGGAAGTCCTGGATGATGGGACCTCCGGCAGGTCTGCACTAGAAACGGGACAGGGTTGCATTTGCCGCCTGGAAGCCTTGTCTGGGAACTGCGGTCCTCAAAGAAAAAATGTATTACGCAAAGCTATGGAGCAATTCTTATGCCAGCCAGGTTGCATTCTCGTTACTTTTCCATGACGCCGGGCCTGTTGGGTCCAACGCGCAAAATGAAAAAAGAAATACCCTGGAATTCGGGAACCGGACGCTGTTTCATCCAAAGGCGATGATGGGGCCTGATTTGTAGGTAAGGAATGAAAAATCCGAAATTTCACCGTTGACACACCCGTTCGGAACTTTTAGCCTCTACATTGAGGAAGTTCTACGGGCAAATTCCTTTTCTGCCGCCTTGCCGCTGTGGATTAGACTCGGCCTTGCACTTTTTGAAATGAGGAGAAGATATGGCGCTTTTTGATAACGGACTCAAAATTGGAGCTCCCATTTTGCTTGGGATAGGGGTGCTTATTCTCGCTCCGGTGATCGCTCCTGTTGCTGCATCGGTTCTAAAGCCTTTGGCTAAAGCAACGATCAAAACCGGACTCAGCCTCGTTCAAAAGGGAAGAGAGCTAATGTCGGAGGCAGTGGAGTCCTTTGAAGATATTACCGCCGAAGTTAAAGCGGAGCTGATAGCTGAGCGGGCAGGCCCTGTTGCGAATCCGCAGGCAGATGAGGTCCCCTGAACAAACATGCTTGTAATATCTGTGAAGGAGGCCGAGAGATGGCGGACGACAGCAGGACGACAATCGTTCAAAATATCATGGATGATAGATTGTATGTTTTCCCCCTTCCAGCCGAAAGGCGGTCGTTGCCGCCTGTGAGCTCTTTGAACGGCAGAATGGCTGGGCGAAGTATCATGTGACCCGCTCAAGCATCCTGATTTCAGGGAGCATAAGCGGGGATTTTCGTGTGGGGATTGGATAGCCTTTAAACAGGCGGATGAAGATGACGTGGATGAAGTCATGTGAAGTAATTCTAAGGTCCTGTCATCGAGATGCGTTCGAAACCATTTTGTCAGCTCAGCGCATGGAATTGCCGGACGTGCGCTTTTTTCTAAAATCGGCAAATCCACAATTCAGCTTTTGGAGGGCGCCACACAATGTCTGCTCAGGATTTAGCCTCCCGGCAAAGCATCTTCGCCGATCAGTTCTTTTACTTTTTCCTTCGCCTTCGTAAAGCCCGTATCCGGGCGGTAGTGGAAGCAGTTAAAATCAGTTATCCTGAAGAGACTGCTGAGCAAAAGGCGCGGCGGCTTATTGCGGCCCAAACGCCTCTCTCCTTCCTGGGAGGCGCTCTCATTCATCTCCCGATGCTGGTTCCGGGACTAGGCTATGCATTCCGTTTCATGGGAGTTGTGGGAGGAACTTCAGTCATCACTCGCATGCACCTCTATCTCATTCTGGAGATCGCCCTTCTCTACGGCATGGATATCGACGATGAGGCGCGCGTTTCCGAAATGCTTGCGGTGGTTGCCGCCACCGGTCTCGCAGCCGGGGTTCCGTTGCTCGCCGATGTTCTCGACTTCACCCCGCTATTTTCCGTGCCTGTAGGGGGAATCACGGCCGGCGCCGCCGCTCGGATGATCGGCGAGGAAGCCATCCGCCTTTATTCGGGACTCGCTAAAAAATTAACGCCGGCCCCATCAACATAGAAGCGCTGCTTAATAGGCCCGAGCCCCCGCATGGTATCATTTGATATTTTTCTAACGCAACTTGGATATTTGCCGCCGGAACATCCGCAGAAGCAAGCCCCGTAACACGATTGTCACCATCCTGAGCAATGCCTGTCACATTCCCGGTATATCCTATCCTACACCGTAGATGGTTGCATTCCGTTGATAATTCGTTGACTTGCAATTGCATGGAAATGTAATGGTCTCGAACGTAACAAATCTGCATTCAAATCAATTACCGGCGAAATGTCCTCGATGTAATTCCGAGGCCACTTACAAATTTGGAAAAACCAGACATGGAAAGCAACGATTCCGCTGTCTTTTGTGTGGCCGGCAATTTGGGAATGCAGCAAGGGATGAACTGAAAGAAAGACCCCTGTGCCACGCATGCGGGCAAAAGATGCATGTGTACAAGAAAGAGGCCGGCGTGGTAAGATTCAGGTGCTCCGGTTATCCATTGTGCAGGAGTTTTGTAAAACTGGACAGGAGTGAATATGAGCTTCTGCTTTCTTCACATTCCGGGGAGACCGGGAATTAGGGCATCATTGATCAAGGGTAAGGGAATAATACTCCGGTTTAAGGAGCCTCTTGCAAAAGTCCTTCAACGTCAGTAGGCATGTAATGAACAATCAGGATGACAAAACTGATAAAAGCGTTACTGTATAGTGAAGGCCAAAGATAGATGCTGTAAAGAGGGGTTGATACTGCACAATCCCTATGCCCCCGTCGCAGGGATTTTCTCTGTGCGATTTTATCGTGGCTGTTTTCGATAACGGATTGAGTCGGCAGTTGGAGTAGCTTCATGCATTACGCTCTGAACCCGGTTCTGTATCTCTTCCAAAATTCTTTGTTCCTGTTGTGAAAGGTGGTGCGGGATGGCCGAAAAAAGAGCTGAGCGACCGAAAAAGAAGGAGCAGAAAATGAATCTTGAAGAAAAGAGCCAGGGAAAAACACCCCGGACAGACATCAAGGCGACGCTGGGTACGGCAGGGACCACTGTAAAAGAGGGTGTCGTCAGCGGCCTTAAGAGCGTCAACGAGATTGAAGCCCAGATTGTCACCCTGGTCAAGAACACCGTTTCCGATACCCTTAAGGCTACGGGATCGGTGGCCGATGAAACCCTCAACGTGACAAAGGACGTGCTGCAAGGGACCTTAAAAGCGGCGGAGGAAGTAGGGACAGGGCTTTTGCTGAGCTCCAAGAGCGTGGCAAAGGGGATTATCATGGGTGTAAGCGACGTTGGAGGTGATGTGTTTAGCGTCGCCAAACAGGTTATCAGGGGGACAGTCAAAGGAGCTGCCGAGATTGGAGCGGACGTGGGGCAGGTCGCCCGCAGGACGGTGGACGGAATCATTGAAGCGGCAAGGGAGACGGGTTCAAATGCCGAAGAGATGACGAAGGCAACCGTGAATGGAGCGATCGAAGCAGCGGGAAGCATTGGGAATACGGCTGTTAAAGCTGTCCGGGATGTGCTGGTGAACACTGTGGAAGGTGTAAAGGACATAGCGGGCGCTGCTCTTCCAAAAAGAAAACCGTAACGGTGAGTCTCTGCCGGTGCGGGATGAGGCTCTTTCCATCAAACGGGAAGCTGTTCTCACCAAATGGGGCGAATCGTGGGACTGGGGAATCTCGGCTCGATATCCTTCGACTGGAATTGGATATCAGCTCTTTTCAGCGTCATGATTATCAATCTGGTACGATCGGCCGACAACGCGATGGTCGTCGCCGTGGCCCTGAGGTCTCTTCCGAAGCGTCTGCGCTTCAGGGCCCTATCGTTTGGCGCTTGCATTACCATTGTATTGAGTGTCTTGCTTACTTTCTTTGTCTCCAGGCTTCTTG
>JBELAB010000276.1:0-4607 GCA_049509275.1 Syntrophobacteraceae bacterium
CGGGTCTTTTGCGATATGACTCGAAGAACACCATTTTTGCCGATGCGGGTCCCGATGCGGCGCAAAATAAGTTCTTTGTGCTCCGGGGAGAGGTTGGGGGAGTTTACCACGTCGAACCACAGCGTCACGCGAGAACTCACCTTGTTGACATTCTGGCCGCCGGGTCCGCTGCTTAAGGATGCGGTGAACTTGAGTTCCTCCTCGGGAATAGAAACTTGATCAGTTATCTCAATCATGCGCGTTCCCTCTCCTGGGAGAATCGTGGCGGCGCCAGGACATAGAGAGCACCGTACGTTCTCTTAAGAGATAGGCACTCGCTTCCACATAGGATACTGTAGACATAATTCATGCCTGTACAATCCACCGGCAAAAAGTTCGCCTCTCCAGCGGTATCGCTATTTCTCAAGGAGCCTTACCTTCCCGTCATCGAGATCATATTTGGCGCCTATTATCTTGACCTTTCCCGCATCGACAAGCGAGCGGATTACCGGTGACTGCTTTAGCAGGGAATTGGCAACCAGTTTGATGTTGTTGTCGATGGCCGATTCCACGAGGTCTGATTTACTGGCGCCCTTGGCATCTTTTTTGGCCTGTTTGACCGCCGGAGCAATCGTTTTGATAATGGCGCCGATATTTCCGTGCGGATGGCCTTGGGAGTCGACGGCAGCAGTCACGGCGCCGCAGCGTTTGTGGCCAAGGACCATGACCAGGGGGCAGTTGAAGTGCTCGGCGGCATATTCGATGCTTCCGAGGATAACGGGGTCCGGAACGTTGCCGGCCACTCGCACCACGAAGATTTCACCCAACCCCTGGTCGAAGATAATTTCGGGAGGGACCCTCGAATCCGAGCAGGCAAGGATTATGGCAAAAGGTTTTTGCCCGGTTGCCAGAGCCTCCCTTATACTGGGAGTGCTCGTCTCCCGAATCGTTGTCTGGTTTGTAAGGAAGTGCAGGTTTCCATCCATCAGTTTTCTGAGAGCTTCATCTGCCGTAAGGCCAGGGCCTGCGTCCGATGCGGACACGAGCGCTGTGGCAAACAGCACAACGCATAAACTTAGAACAGACAATAAATACTTCTCCATTTTACGGCCTCCTGGAATTTGCAGGTTTTGCATTATGAATCAATCTATAACGTGTCGCATATTATAATCTGTTTCAAGAGCAAAAAGCGGGAAAGGGGTCTGGATTAAAAGTGAAAAGCCGGCTCGGTGGGGCGGACCGATCGGCTTTGAGGAGGAAAGAGTTTATTTTCGATATATTAAAAGAGCAAGTTTGATGCCAAATCAGGCATAAAAATATTTAACTAATGATAATAGCTATGTATAGTATATTCAGTAATGTATATTACAACTCAATAACGACATAAAGCAGCCATTTGTCGGGAATCACGCCATAATCACGCCTCAAAATGGTGGCTTTGAATGCGCTCGGCGGGATTTTCGAATTTTCAGAATTTTCGGGATTGCAGGATTACTTGAATTTTTCGGTGGAGGAGACCTCTTCCGGAGAACTGCCCAGAGTGAACCAAGAGCGCAACATACATATATCACGTGACAAAGGAGCGCAATCAAGCCCCTTTTTTGCGACTTCCGCATTCCCTCACATGTTGATCAGGCGGCATCAGCCGTGCATTTCCTGGACAATCTCAACGGCGCCGCTCACGAAAGCCAGGGCGATGCAGCGTGCGTAATCGTCACTGAGAGCATCTCCTTCAAGCCTTTCCTGTTCGTAGCATTCGCAGCTCTGGCAGGAAAACCCCGGCCATTTATTGCGAATAGTGTGGTTGAGACACTCACCATAGTTGCGGCAGAACACGTTTCGCCTTACTTTGTCGCAACTTTCCACAGCCATGTAGCGTTCCGGTTTTCCACTTCCCACGACCGCCTCCTCAAGTTTTTAGGACCATGTTTATGGTCCCTTAAATAACAGCCCGTACGCTGAATTGAAATCAGGTCAAGCAGGGTATTTGCGTACTTTATCACTGTATTTTCCCGGCATGAAATATACGGGCAAGTAGAGCGTCTTATTTGTCGGATTATTTCTATCAGCTCGAATCAATTAAATTTCCTTCCTCAGCACAAGTCGGCGGGTCATGCAGCTACAGTGACATGAGTCTTTCCCGCCGGCCGATATCGCTGCGGGTCATTTGTTTTGGGCCTCCGGCTGACCGGAGTGATTGAGAACATTCACCAACACTTCGATTTTTTCGTCAGGGCTGAGATCCGTTTCGATTTTCAGGGCAGCCTGTTTGCGGGACCCGACCGGAACACTGTCCAGCTTTGGCTGGATTTCGAGGATGAAGCCCGTTTGACCTTCCAACGTCTCCTGCCAGACCGACATCAGGTCCTGGTCATAGGTTAGCCGGGTAATCTCAAAAGGTTTGTTCCGATTGCTGATGACCACTACTCTGCCAACACGTTCCGGCTGGCCGGCGCACAGTTTTCCGATCAGAATATTTTGCGGTTTTGCGGAAATCTCGCCCTCGATAAACCCACTCACACGGATCATTATATCAGGTTTCTGAGCCAGGTCGGTATTCAACCTGATGAACCCGCCGTAGTTTCCATGACTTATCTTATTGGAAACCCTCAGCCTGTAGTGATTTCCTTCTACGACTGTTTCGAGCGTGTAGGCTATGTTTTCACTGAGGTTGCTCTCATTGCCTGAAATATGAAAAGGCGTAGATCCCTCCAGGTCCAAAACGGATTCGGAGAGCTGGTCGGCCATTCCCCTAAACAAAATGTTCGGTGAAGGTTTTACATCGATAATGGCCTGGACAGTCCCCTCGATCCTTACGATCAGATCCGGGTTGTTCGGGTCGTTGCTCTGGATGGTTGCCTTTTTGAGAACCTTCCCATGAAAGTCTCTCAGGTTTACCTTCAGTATCACCTTTCCCTCGCCACCGGGAGGGATCGCCGGATCGTACCGGGCGGCTGTGCACCCTCACTCAACCCGGACGCGCTCAATATTGAGAGGCACCTTCCCGGTGTTCCTGACGGTGAATTCGTGTTCGATTTCGGTACCTTCCAGGACTACGCCGAAATCATATTCGGGCTCCTTTATCTGAATCGACGGCTGAGCCGTGGCCTCGGAAGCCTGGTGCCTCGCACCCGGCGACATTGTTACTGCGAGTGCGGGTGAGAGGCAAAACGTGATGCAAAGAGCGACAGCGATAGTAGTTTTTTTCCGAGCGCAAGTTTTCATTCGGTTTCCCTTCCAGTGCGGACATCGGATATTTGATCTCAGAGGGCTGATATCGCAATTTGCAAACTTTTGTCTCCGCCCTCCGACAATCGTCTCACTTGTTCATCAGGTCACGTACTGCAACGATCTGGATTTCTTTTTCTCCGAAATAGGCAGCAGCATCCTGCAATGACCTTAAAGTTGTTTTACGAGGATGTCCAATAGCGAGAGCCGTGCCACGAAGTTTGGCTATCTTCACCAGTCTTGCAATTTCGGAGCGAATGGCTTCCGCAGATGGATCGTCATCAAGAAAAATGTCACGCTTAAGGGTCGGAATATTCAATTCCCGCGCCACCTTCCACCCTTTGCTCTCATTGGTCGTCATACTGTCGATAAAAAAGAGACCGCGTTCTTTGAACTCAGAGAGTACGGTTTTCATGATCCGGGCATCCCGGGTCATCCGCGAGCCCATGTGGTTGTTGACACCATCGAAGTAAGGGGAAGTATCGAGGGCCGCCTTGATGTTCCGGCGTATTTGATCGTCCGACATTGAAAGCAGGAGGGCCCCTGGGCCCGGGTTTTCTCTGGAGTTCAAAGGCTCCATAGGAAGGTGAAGAATGACTTCCCTGCCTTCCAGATGGGCGAGTTCTGCGATCTGGCGGCTGTGCGCCTGGTGCGGCAAAACAGACAAGGTAACGGGGAAAGGAAGCGAGGCGAATTGTTTGGCTATCCCTGCGTCGGTTCCAAAATCGTCTATAACGATTGAAACTTTAGCCTGCGCAGGCGAGATATCCGGGGAGGCCACGCCCGCCGGTAGAGGCGGGGTCCTGACCTTGGGCGTGTAGGCAAGAAGAGGTAAAGCCGGGCGCAGAGGCAACTGAGTAGAATTATCGCTCCCGAAAGATGATCTCTCGGTCTTTTCTTCAGACTGCTCCGCAACGGGGGCCAAATCGCTGACCTCTTCCCGCTTTGGGCTTGCCGGCTCTACTTTAGCGCCTGATGGCACAGTGCGGACCTGGGAGTTTTTTGCCGTCTTCAGGGTAGACAGGTCGGCAGTCGCCGGATTAGGAAGGCGCCGGCTTTGTGCGGCGAAATAAATAAGAGACGTCAAAAATATGACCGCGACTGCCCATGCAACCAAAAGAGGAGTTGGAGGCCTTTTTTTCGGGGCGGGGGGACCTCCCTTTGGACGGTCTTTTTTGCGCCCGCCCCGAGCACTCCAGGTTCCAGTCCGTTTTCCCGGCGGCAAATTCTTCTTCTCCGGCTGTCTGCCTTGAGTCATTCAGACCAAAGCCGTAAGGTTGCCATTCTCTTACTTGTTTTGCGTTTGAGCCAGTATTTTGTAGCCCTTGAGCAGATCGAGGGCCCGCCGCACCTGGTTGTCTCCTTCAAGCAATTTTTTCCCATCTGAGGGAGCCCCTGCT
>JBELAB010000277.1:0-4600 GCA_049509275.1 Syntrophobacteraceae bacterium
GGCAGCGACTATGGCATTGATCTTGGTCGAAATCGTGGTGCCCAACGTTGTAACGACAGCAACACAAACAGCGGCGATCAGGCCCACCAATAGCCCGTACTCAACCAACGCCGCGCCTTCCTCATCGCTGAAAAACCTTTTGATTCTTTTCATTATCCCTGAAAAACTTTTTGATTCTTTCCATTGTTTTTCTTCTTTGAAATTTGTCTTTTGATGCGGATTAACCTGGATTATGATTTTGTCTTTCTTGCCGTCACCTTTTGAAACCAGGTTACCCGCCCCGCATTGGAAAAAAGAACTAGCGGCTTTGGGAGTAAAGCCTGCCGGATTCCTATATGAATACGCTATGTTCATCCCTAACTAAGGGTCCTTGAAAATAGTCTGTGTTTGCATTGGGTGTCAGCCATCCCTTACACGATGAGAACACTTATTACAGACCTATAAGGTAAGAGCTGCGCCGCAGAAACACAAGAGGGCCGTATGTTCAATCCTCTCTCGCGATCCGGCAGGACTTAACCCTGAATTATGGAAAAGCAGGACGTTGGCGCGCCCTGCTTTGAATTTCCATGGTTTCAGCCTCCATTCAATCCGGACCGCACGATTAAAGGGCAGCGACTATGGCATTGATCTTGGTCGAAATCGTGGTGCCCAACGTTGTAACGACAACAACACAAACAGCGGCGATAAGGCCCACCAATAGCCCATACTCAACCAACGCCGCGCCTTCCTCATCCCTGAAAAACCTTTTAATTCTTTCCATTGTCTTTCTCCTTTGAAGTTTGTCTTTTGGTACGGATTAACCCGGATTACGTTTTTGTCTTTCATGCCGTCATCTTTCGAGACCAGGATGCCAATCCCCTATTGGAAATCGGTTATTCCACCGTTGAACTTAAATATAAATTGTATGGCTCCTGTCATGGGAAGTGACTCTATTGAGGATTCGGTTGCCGGCTTTTAGCCCTTCTTTTCCGGCAGTCACCCTGCCCCCCATAATCAGCCGGAGAACGATTATCGGCTCAGTTGAGAGGTAGCTTTCAGGCCACATGTTTGGCCCAGCTTTTTCATCTGACATGGGGTGTCAATGGTTTTTATCGGGCTCGTAATCATGACTATACTGGAGTCCTAACTTCAATGAAGCCACTTAAGCTATTTTTATCACTGCGGAATGTAAGGATTTGTAAAGTGCAGGGGGTGCTGCTTTCATGGGGGGAATACACGAGGTGGTTTTGAGGCCTTACAGGCCGGAAAAACCCGCTTGGCTGAAGTTCCCTAAAGTTACAATATTCATTTTGCCCGCCCGGAGGACAGGGCAACGCAGCCCCGCCTGCCTGTTTTTGCCGGAGAGAAGCAACCATAGTACACAAAAAAAGGACCAATTGTTTTCTGAGAAATAAGGCGGGCAGGCCCGATAGCTGTCTCTGCCGTTTTTCCCACTAGCATGACCGCATCCCCACGACTCGCCATGACGGGGTTTTGGTCTGGGAGCATGAAATTCTTCGTAAGCGCTCACTGGAAGATGAAGCTGCCTCGCGGAGCAAAACCCCGCATCCTGCGCACCATGGCAGTATCAATCCAACTCAGCATTCAAGCCGGTGCTTTCCCCATTATTCGAACCGGCCTCGGCCTAAGGCGACATCAACCGTTCCTGTCCCTGGAGGGTTGGTTTGCCCGATATTTCATCCACTCCGGCGGCGGTAATCGCGAACTCTCCGGTATCCGTGCGCTGTATAAAACCTTTTTCCTTAAGATACCAGAGATGAAACTCCATGGCCTCCCGGGGGCAGCCGAGCAAATTCTCAAAATGTACTATGCCCACGCCTGGGCGCAGGGTGTTTTGTCTGCGTGCCGTATAAAGTATTGAAAGGATTCCCTGGCGCAGTTTTAGATCGGCCTCGAAGTCATTGGAAGCTGCCGGCGGCTGATAGAAGCTTTTCCACTTGTCAGCCCGCATTACTTCAATACTGGCGTCATAAGCCGAGCGTTTCACCGGATCGGATAGAGTATGATATGCTTCCAGGAGCGCCCTGAATTTGCTTTCGTGGCCCGTCAAGGTATTGTCGGGATGGTATCTTTTTGCAAGCAGTCTGAAAACCCGCTCGATTGTCTCAAAATCGGCGTTCGGGCTGACCTGCATGACTTCGTAGAAATCCACGAAAGTATCTTCACTCATCACTTCAACTCCACATTGAACTGTAAAAGAACCTAAACACTGTCCGAAGAGGCGCAAGGCTTTCGAAGAAAATCCACTTACAACATTTTCCTCCACGAGCCGGTCACAGCGTGAGCACCCTCGCAGCGGCCGCCCGTTGAAACGAGGACATCAGGATACAGCTTCCAGGAAACACAAGCTCCGTCCGTTGACCTTTCTCTTGCGTTTTTGATTTGTACATGAGAGGGTTCTATGGACCCACAAGGCGTCCTGAGAGGTTTTCAGGGCGGCAGGCGAACCCCAAATGCCCATGGAGACCCATTGGTGGTCAGGTTGACGCATTACTCCGGTTCATGTTCTCAGCGGTTCTCATCATGTTAAGAAGAATCCTGCGACCTGAGACGGCCATCTTTCTCGGCATCTGGTTCATGCTGATGATTTTCGGTCGCAGCAACTTGTTCCGGGACCCTGGAACGTTCTGGCACACAATAGTCGGTGAACGTATTCTCTCGACCGGCCATTTTATAACTACGGACCCATTTAGCTTTACTTGTGCAGGAAAAGAGTGGATCGCTCATCAATGGCTGGGCGAATGTCTCATGGCGCTGGTTCACAGAATTGCCGGGCTTGACGGCCTTCTTCTTGCGACCGTAAGTCTGCTCGCATTTTTCTTTACCTGGATTGCGCACCGCTTCATAAGGGCAGGGGTCCATCCTCTCCTGACCCTCCTGATTGTATGCATAGTCGCTGCTGCAAGTTCCAACCATTTTCTAATACGCCCTCATCTGGCCACTATGGTGATCCTGGGGTTTACTCTCGGCATGCTTTGCGATTTCGAATCAGGCAGGATTTCACTTCGAAGACTTCAGTGGCTTGTGCCGCTTTTTCTTCTATGGGCCAATATTCATGGCGGCTTTATCGGTGGAATGGCCACGCTCCTTTTCGTCATAACAGGCTGGGTTATCACCTGGATTCTATGGCATCATGGACCCATTACCCTCCGGCGTCAGGCCGTTTTACTTTTCGGCATTACGGCAGCGTGCGGACTCACAGCGTTTATAAATCCCTACGGCGCCAAGTTGCCCAAGGCATGGTTCGCCATAATGGGTTCTCCGCTGGTGTCGAAAATTATTGTGGAGCATGCACCTCTTGCCTCTTCACCAGCTACTTTAGCCGCGGTACTGCCTGCTATGGTGCTCTATCTCGCAACCCTGACAGGAGTATTTCCGAAACGGCCCAGGGTGACATGGTTGCTTCCCCTCATCTGGCTGTGTTTAGCTTGGATGCGGGTTCGACATGCCTCCCTCTTTGCCGTCACGTTTGCTGTCGTCCTGCCGGATATGCTGCCCCATGTACGGTGGATAAAATGGCTTTCAAATCATGGGAGCGAATTCTATACTCTTCAAAATCCCAGTCCAAGTCCTTACTCAGGCAAATTCAAGGTTGGCCCGGCCGTTATTCCACTATTGTTGATCATTACAACTCTCGGATTCCAGATTGCGGGTATTCGCCTGCCGGTCCTGGGCAGTTCCTGGGCAAAGCTGGATCCTGCATATTGGCCTGTCGGACTGATAGGAGAGTTGAAGAGCATTGAGTTGCGCGTACCGGATGGCACTCCGATATTCAATGATTTTCTCTATGGCGGATTTATCATTTACTATGCGCCGCGCTTTAGAGTCTTTATTGATGACCGCTGCGAGCTATACGGGGACAGCGGATTGTACAGATTCGTGGTTGCAGAGGAAAATCCCTGCATAATAGATGGCTTTGTTGAAGAGTACGGGTTGCAATTTGCCCTTGTCATGGCCGATTCAAATTTTGACCGGTATCTTTCAAATTCGAAAAATTGGTCAATGATAGCGAGGACAGATTCGGCTGCTTTGTATCAGTGCAACTCCACAACCTCTAAAAGTGATCCGCGCTGACTCATTACGCTTAACCCGACGACTTCCTAAACTTCAATCTTCTATTTGATGATTCATAATTTGTCCGGTTCATCCACTTTCCTGGTCCTTTACCGCCCGGATTAGCATCTGTTTACCCATTGGTTTGATGGGAAGGGCAAGATAAAGCCGAACCAGAATCGGCCAGGCGGGTAGAGCCGATTTCACCGTCAGCGGAAGGAATCGAGGCCGGCAATCAATTACACGGAAGCCTTGCACGGCGAGAAAGTCCGAGAGGCTGCGATCCGAGTAGACTGCGATGTGCGTGTAATCATCGAAATATTCCCGATAGGCGAAGCGGTAGTTGGGCTGCAGGATATTCAGTGTACCGCCAAGCTTCAGCTTCGTCCGCACCTGCTGCAACACGACAGCGAATTCTTCTTGCCTCAGGTGCTCGAATAGATTGCTGGCGAACACAAAGTCCACCGAGCCGTCTTCCACTGAACTGAGGTCGGTTACGCTGCAGATCCTTCCAACAACACCCGGCGCAAGGTGTTTTTGCAGCTCC
>JBELAB010000278.1:0-4595 GCA_049509275.1 Syntrophobacteraceae bacterium
AAGCGGCCGGCAATCCCCTGACAAAGGGCGCTCCTAACGGAGAGCAAATCCTTCACATCGGCAATCCAGGAGTGCAGTTCGAACTCCAGGGCGCTATCTCCGAAACGAAGAAAAAGCGGATTGGGCTCCGGGTCGCTCAAGACCCGATGCTCGGCTTCAGCGGCTTCCTTCAGCAAGCTCAGGGCCCGCTGAATATCGCTGCCATAGGCAACTCCAACGGTAATCCTAATCCTGGCGATCATGTTCGAACGGGTCCAGTTCGTCACTTTTCCCGAAATAAACAGAGAATTGGGAACAATCAATTCGGAACGATCAAAGGTTTCGATAACGGTCGAGCGCAGCCCGATTTTTCTTACCGTACCGGTATCATTGTCCACCACGACCATATCGCCTACTTTGAACGGCCGCTCAAAGAGCAGCATCAAGCCACTAACAAAGTTATTGACGATATTCTGCAGTCCGAAACCAACGCCGATGCCCAGGGCGCCCGTGAGAAAAGCGAGACTGGTCAGGTTAAGGCCGATCAAGCTTATTGCCATCATGATTCCGAAAAGCAGGAGCGAATAGTGGATCAGTTTCTTAATGGCATCTCGTGCACCGCGATCGATCTGTTGCCGCGGGAACACCTCACCGTCAAGAAAGGCGCGGATGAACCATGAGCCCGAAACAAGGAGGTATATGAAGAGGGCGGCCATCAGGATGCGGCCGAGGCTAAGGGTTAGCTCACCGATTGCGAATTTGAATTCAAAGATCGTCTCCCATGCCTGACCGAAAGATGCGTAGATACCCCACAACTGAAACAAGGTCAAAAAAACTCCAATCCGGAGAATGGCTTTGAGCAAGTTCTTCAGGCGGGATTCAAGGGCTTTGCCGAAACGGCTGAAAAACCCCAGTCGCGTAACGAAGGGTTGATTCAGAAAAACCTCGATGCATCCATTGCCGAGACAAAGGAGCAGGAAAGCGATGATAAATGAGAAAACGGTTGCGATGGATGAGCGCACGAGGTAGTTCGCCAGGTTGCTGAACCCTGCAAACAAAAGAAGCAGGGCTACAAACAGAACCAGCGATCCCACCCGCAGCCCCAGGGAGAAGAGGTCCAGTCTCCCGCCTTGTTCAGCACTATGGCGCCGGGCCACGCTAAAGAAAATCCCTATTCCCGGCACGCATATCAGCGCCAGGCAAAGACTATATAGAGGCGCCGGAAGCGAGATAAGCTTCATGAACGCCGAGATTGTCAGGACACTCGCCAGCAAGAACACCACCATGCGCACCCTGGGACGGGGAAGCATGCCGGAAATCAAAAACGACGATGAGAAGACTACCAGGGCAACGTTCAGGAGCAACCATGAAGGCGTGGCCCCCTGGTACAACAGCAAGGCGGCGGCTTGCATCGCAAAGATGGAAAAAGCCCACGGATGTTGTCTTATGAAATGCCATTCCTTAGTCTTTTCCGGGAATTTTCGACGGCGCCAAATAAGGGAAACCAAGGTGAGGGTTACAAGAACTTGCAGAAATATTATCCACCCATAGTCATAGTTGGGAAGAGATTCTCGTTCCATCTTCCACGCATCGGCCGCGCCGTCTTTTATGGCGGCCCAAAGCGCAGTGTCGAGCGGTTCATATAATTCCACACTTAAGAAAGACGGTCCATTCTTCTGGAATGTCTCGCTGCGCACCTTCTTCAGGGCCGAATCAACCGGAATGCTAATCTGGCGAACTTCGTCAAGCTGTTTAGTGAGCATTTGCTGCAGCACCAGAACCGATGCCGAAGCGTCGGCAGCGGACTGCACGACAGTAGTTGCTGTTTCCACAGCCTTGTTGAAGGTCTCCGGAGGGATCTCTGCCTGGGCCTTGCTCAGAGACTCCCCCCATTTTCTCCAGAAGGTGTGTTCATCTTCCCAGTTCCTGCGTATGGCTTCAAGGTCCGAGAGCTTTGCGGAAATCGGATCAAGGAGTGCCCCAAGTTTGCTCTTTTCACCTTGAATCAGGTGCTGAACATCGAGTAGCCGGTAGATATTCCAGCCGGTAGGATCGCCCATGCGGGCTATCTTTTTGGCGAGCTGATTGACACGGTTTTCAGCATCGGTAATCTGCCTGCCAAAAGCTGAAGTATCTCCGGTAATGGCAATGGCTTCTTCAGCTTTGCTCGCCTTCTGGCTAAGATCAGCGGCTCGCGGAATCACCTCGGCCAGCCCCGGAAAAGATGGCGCCGCTGCTTTGGCTTCTCTATTTTGCTCCGCGCTCTCAACCTTGCCGAACACATTTGGGACAATCTTGGGGATCGAGGCTTGGGTATCGGTTTTTCCCCGGGCCAAACACGGCCCGGCGAGAAGCCATGCAATAACTATCAAAGGCAGTAAGAAATGGGGCTTCATAATCTCTTTCTTCGATTCCAGGTTCAGTCAATTCTTAACAATCCTGTGACCCCGAGTATAATCACCAAGGGGAACATTAGCCAACAGGCCCTTTATGGCACAGGGGGCTTGTAGAGTCACCCTGACGGCTCAAGGCGCCGGAATCGCCGGAAGATGGCATGTTCATATTTTCTCAGGTTTTTTTCTCGTCCGCTACTACCGTATTAGCCATAATTAACAACCATTTCATGCATGAAAAAATGTTTCTGTCGATTTCAACATCACTCGAGCGCGTAACAACGACATCCAATGATATTTTGTCGGCAGTTGCCTGAAGCCTCTAAACCATTGACCGCCTTCACAAAAGTTATTACCCTCAAGGCCGAGAAAAGAGAGGAGCCGATACGATGACAATGGCAGGCACTTCCCAGACCGAGGCCCGGGGCGCGCGGTTTCCCGTGCTCCAGGGGATACTGCCTGTCGATCGGTCTATGGTGTTGGCCGACATTCCGGCGGGCGTGACGCTGGCCGGCCTGGCCATCCCTCAGGTCATGGGCTACGCCGGGATCGCCGGGCTCCCGGTGATCACCGGCCTCTACACCATCCTCATCCCCATGGCCCTGTTTGCCATCTTCGGCTCGTCCCGGCGCCTGGTGGTGGGGGCCGACTCAGCTACGGCGGCCATTCTGGCCGGTGGTCTTGCCGGCCTGGCCGTCACGGGCCCGGCCGAATACCTGGCCCTGTGCGGTGTATTGGCTTGCATGGCCGCTGTGATGCTTATCATCGCCCGCCTGATTCGCCTGGGGTTTCTGGCGGACTTCCTGTCCCGCACCGTGCTCATCGGCTTTCTGACGGGCGTGGGCGTCCAGGTGGCCGGCGGTGCATTGGGGGGCATGCTGGGATTGCCCGTGGAAGGGCATGGCACCCTGGGTGGATTAATTTACGATGCCCGGCATCTCCAACAGTCGAACTGGGCCACACTGATAACGACAGCGGCCGTTTTAATCATCATTCTCGGCTCCCGGAAAATATCCAGGAAACTCCCCGGCCCTCTCATCGCGGTCATCGGCGCCATCACCGTGAGCTGGGCGATCAACCTGAAAGCCCACGGGGTCACCGTCCTCGGCCCGGTTCCCGGCGGCATCCCGGCGGTGGGCTTGCCCCACGTGGACCTGAGCGTCAGCCTCCTCATGGAGCTCCTGCCGACAGCCTTCTCCATATTTGTGGTAATCCTGGCCCAGAGCGCCGCGACGTCGCGAGCCTATGCCGCCTGTTACGACGAACGCTTTAACCAGAACGTTGACCTGGTAGGCCTCAGCCTTGCCAACGTTGGCGCCGGGCTAACCGGTACCTTTGTGGTCAACGGCAGCCCCACCATGACGCAGGTGGTGGACGGCGCCGGGGGGCACAGCCAGTTGGCGCAAATCACTACCAGCGTTATTGTCCTCCTGGTGCTACTTTTCCTGACTAGGCCATTGGAGTTCATGCCCGGTGCGGTGCTTTCTGCCGTAGTTTTCTTGATCGGCCTGGATTTGGTTGACGTGTCGGGAATGCGGCAGATTTTTCGCGAGCGGCCGGCAGAGTTCGGAGTGGCCCTCATAACCGCTGCCACCGTAGTCTTCGTGGGAGTGGAGCAGGGTATCCTGCTGGCCATGTTCCTGTCATTGGTGAGCCACACCCGGCACGGCTACAGGCCGAAAAACACGGTGATCGTGGCGGCCCAACCTGAAGGTTGGAAGACCGAGCCGGTGGCAACACAGGGCCAATTGCTCCCGGGGTTGCTGGCCTACCGGTTCAATCACAGCATGTATTATGCTAATGCCGAGCTGCTGTCCGAGGAGGTCAGCTGGCTGGTTAAAGAGGCGAATCCGCCCCTGGTCTGGTTATGCATCAGCGCCGCCGCCGTGGATGACATCGACTACACCGCGGCCGCAACTTTGCGCTCCCTCTATGGCATCCTCAAGGAGCAGGGCATTAGGCTGATATTCTTCGAGGTCTCGGATGAGGTTTATGCCCAACTGGAACGCTCAGGGATAACCGAGCTGGTCGGCAAGGACGCCTTTTATGCCACCGGAGCTGCGGTGTTTAGCGCCTACAAGGCAACCGAAAGGGCTTCCTAGCCATTCATGCAAGGTTGAGAGAAGGGGCGGTAGACAGGACAGGGGAAAATATTTTCCTGCGTTAGGTTCTTTCCTTGAACCTGCAAACAATGCAACCTGTTCCTGCAGCCTGGTCGCCCGT